>CAZDGY010000026.1:0-19630 GCA_964504685.1 uncultured Kofleriaceae bacterium
CGTCGGACCGTCCGGCGACGCAACTTCTGCGCGAATCCGGCCACCATTCGGGGCATACGACTTGCGATAGCGACGGTAATGTCATTCGTCGAACAGCAAGATCAGTTTGGTCGGACGGTGCTCATCTCGGTCCTGGTTTGGGGGACCGTCGCGGGCGCGGCGTTGATCGGCTTGAGGCTGGCACTTCCGGACCGGGCGATTCGAACACTACCCTCCGAATCGCAATGCATCGCGACGGTTCCGTCGGGGCCGTACATTCCGCTCGGGTTCGATCTCGCAACCGCGGTGGTCAACGCGCCGTCGCGATGCACCGCTCACACTGCGGGCACTGACCCGATCGAGCTGGTTCACGCGTATCTCGAGGGCGCGGAGCTCGACGGCGCGCCTCGGCGACCGTCGCCAGCGGTCGATGCGACGCTACGAGCACGCGGCGCCGATTTGTACGAACGCCACTGCGCCAACTGCCACGGCGAAACCGGGGATGGGGCCGGCCCCGACGCCTGCGCGCTAGATACTCCGCCGGCCATCCACAAGAACGGGGTGTACAGCCTGCGCACCACCGAGCACGAAGCACTCCCTACCGACGCTGACATCTTCCGCACGATCACCCGAGGCGTGCACGGGACCGCCATGCCGCCCTGGATCATCCTCCCGGAAAAGGATCGTTGGGCGCTCGTCGCCCATGTGAAGTCCTTGTCGACCCAGTTTGATGAAGATGTCGCGCCACCGCCGGTCGAGGTCGAGCCGGCGCCGGAAGCGACCCCGGAGCGACTCGCAGCAGGCTACGCGCTGTATTCGAGCGGTGGTTGCGCGAGCTGTCACGGCGTCGCTGGCGAAGGTGACGGCCTCGCGGCCGGAGCGCTGCACGTAAAGCCGCGAAACTTTACGCGCGGACGCTTTCATCGCGGGAGCTCGGTGGCGGACATTCACGAGACGCTGATGACCGGCTTCGACGGAACACCGATGGCGTCGTTCGCGAAGGTGATGTCGCCGGACGATCTCTGGAACGTGTCTCTACTGGTGCACAGCATCACTCCCAACATGAACGACCGCAACGGCATCCGTTGCGCCGAGATCGTCCGCCCGTTCGACACGCAAGAACTGTTCGGCGTTCGGAACATGATGCGCACGATGCAGCTCCGTCAATTCGGAGTTCTCGAGGTCGATCCGTGACCACGCACGCTTTGCGTCACGAACGGTTTTGCGCGCAGAACCTGCTCGGAACGATCGCTACTTCGCTGATTCGTGGTGGAACGCGGCGTGCAATCTCGCTGCGAAATGCGACACAAGCTCGTTCTCGCCATCACGGCATTCACGCTGCTCTGCGCGGTCGAGCGCGCGTGGGCAGTCCCCGCGTTCGCGCGCAAATACAAGACCGCGTGCACCACGTGCCACACGATTTATCCGAAGCTGACTCCGTTCGGCGAGCAGTTTCGTCGGAACGGCTACCGTTTCCCCGGCGTCGACAGCGACGCGACGAAGGCCGAGCCGATTCCGCTCGGCACCGACGAACAGATCAAAGCGTTTCCCGATGCGGTGTGGCCGGCGCTGCTGTCGCCATTCCCGCCGCTCGCGTTCGGGTTCAACGGTCAAGCGATCTTCCACCCCGACAAGAACTCGAGTGCGGGGACTGCGGACAACCATTCCATCGTCGTTCTAGACACGCTCGTCGAAGAAGGCCACCTATGGGCGGCCGGCAGCATCGATGACAAGATCACCTACTACTCCGAGCTAACCGCGTCGCGCACCGACGGTGTCGATCTCGAAACCGCGGCTTTGTACTTCAACGACCTCGTCGGGCCTGCTCACGCGGTAAACGTCGCAGTCGGACGGCGCATCGGCACGTACACGAGCTTCCAGAATCACGGGAGCTACCTCGCCGATCTGATGATGACGCAGGTCCCCGTCACTGGCTTGTATGGGGCGACCAGCGATCCGTTCGTGTTCAACGACAACCACAACGGGATGGAGGTGAACGGCATGCTCGGCGGCCGGTTCGACTATTCGGCGGGCTTCGCAGCCGGTACGAACTTCGACGCTCGGAACAGCGCGAACTTCTACGGGCACGTCGGCTACAAGATCGGTGGCTCGACGCTCGATGGCGAGAATACCGGCGGCGTTCCGCAAGACCTCGAGCACGAGAACGCGGTGACGATCGATGCATTCGCGTACCACGCGACATCGCGCTTCAACGACTCGTCGATGGTTCCCGTGCTGACAAAGGACAACTCGTTCACCGTCGGCGCCGCGATCCGCGCGCAGCTCGCGGAGTGGGAGCTCGACGTCGGCGCTTTCTACCAGACCGACGATCACGTGACCTCGACCGCCGCAAGCACAGCGACGCTATCTCAGTGGAACGAGCTGTCGTACCTGATCTACCCGTGGCTAGCTGTCGCCGCGCGGGTCGAGCTCCTGCGCGTGGCACAAGACGGAGCTTCTGTGGTCTCGGATGTCCGGATCGTTCCAGGCGTGGCAGCGCTGATCCGCCCGAATCTGAAGCTCACGCTGACCGCTCCGATCGAGCAAGCGAGTGGTTCACCCGACGCGGGCTGGAGTGCTGCTGGACTCGACGCAGCGCCCGCCGACACGGCGAGCAACGTCAAGACCGAGATCGAGTCGGTCCAGCTCCAGTTCTGGGCCGCATTCTAATCACCAAGGACAACACCTCATGTCGACTCTCCGATCATTGTTCATCGCTACTGCACTCATCTCCGCGTTCGCAGGCCGTGCGCTCGCCGACGGCTCGATCACCGGAACTGTGGAGGCCAAGCCATCCAAGTTCCTCCCCGATACGATCGTCTACGTCAAGGAGGTGCCCGGCACCAAGCTGACGGCGAAGACGGAAGAGATCGACCAGCAAGGGATGGAGTTCAAACCACACATCCTGCTGATCGGAGTCGGCGACACGGTCCGGTTCCAGAACCACGACAAGGTCGATCACAACGTGATGTCGCACGATGGCGCGTACGATCTCGGGACCCGGGGCGCGGGGTCATCGATGGAGCACGTATTCACGACCCCCGGTGTCTTCGGTCAGGTTTGTAAGATCCACCCGGAGATGTTGGCCTACATCTTCGTCGGGCAGAACCGATTCGCAAGCACGGTCGATGACAAGGGCAACTTCACGATCTCCGGGCTGCCGGCCGGCACGTACGAGCTCGACGTGTGGAACCCGAAGCTGAAGGCGGCCGCTCAGAAGATCGTGGTTGGCGCCGGCGCGGCATCGGCACACTTCGCGCTCGCTCGCTGACCGCGGAGTGCTGTGCGCCGATCTCGACTAACGCTTACGGTTCCGTGCAGATCGTGGTCGCGCTGTTCTGCGACTTCTGGCAAATCAGGTCGCCGCTGCACGGCTGGTGGATGGTGACGACCTGGCCTATCCAACCCTCGCCGCAGGCGCCCTTACATCGATCTACCCCGACGAGGCGATGGTGTTTCCGTTGATAGACGTCTCGGCCTCCGAGCGCCATAACCAGATCGTTCGCTGGGACGACCTCGGTACGCTAGGTGGTGGAACGTGGGTAAGTATTCCACACCGCGAGCCTCGGCATCGCAGGTGATGCGCGTGCGAGCGATGTGTCGCGCAGACGTAGCGCGCTCGCTCGCCCGAACCGAGCGTTTGCGCCAGGCACGTACGGTGCACCACGCACAGCAATGCAGCGCATCGATCGAGTCCTGACCAGGCTCCGCCCCCTTCGATATCTAATCGCTATCGGCTCGGCGGCTCTGCTCGGTCTGGTGCTTCGCTTGTTCACGACCGAGCCGCCGCTCGTCCTGTTCACCCTGCCGATCATCGCATCTGCCTACATCGGCGGACTCAGGGCCGGGCTCGTCGCGGCGGTGGCGGCTTCGTTAAGCGCGGCATACTTTCTCTTGGATCCGGGGCTCGATTCGGACGACATCGTCGGACTCATCTCTCTCGTTGCCGTCGGGGTCACGATGACGATCGTGATCGAAGCGCTGCATCGGTCGCGCGACCACGCTCAGCAAAGCCAAGCGGACACCCGGCGGTCGCAAGCGTTGTTCGCGCAGGCCTTTGCTTGCAGTCCGTCACCGATGTCGGTCAGCAGGCTCGACGACGGCATCGTCGTCGACGTGAACAACGCGTACCTCCAAGCCTTCCAGGTGGAACGCGAACAGATCGTCGAGCACACGCCTGCGAGTGCAGGTCTCGTCGCCAACAATCTCGACCGCGGAACGGCGTTTGCGAAATTGCGAACGAGTGAGTCGGTGACCCTCGCGGATGTCAGGATGTCTACGTCTGCCGGCACCGCCAAGACGCTCACCGTCTCCTCGCAACGCATCGATCGCGGCGACGGCTCGTACGTGCTGTCGACGTTCTTGGACCTGACCGACCAGAAACAAGCCGAGAGCCGTGCGGTGGAGTCCGAGGCGCAATTCCGAGAGCTCGCGGAGAGCATTCACGAGGTGTTCTGGCTGAGCGATCCCCAGAACACGAAGCTGTTCTACATCAGCCCCGCCTACGAGGAGATCTTCGGCCGCAAACGCGAGACGCTCTACGCGAACCCCGCGGTTTGGATCCTCTCGGTTCACCCCGACGACCGCGAACGCATGATCTCGTGCGCCGCGAGTGTCGCAACGTCTCCCCATAGTAGCGAGGAGTACCGGATCATCCACCCCGACGGTACGATCCGCAGGATCCGGGTCAACCTCTTCCCAGTGCGCGATGCGGCGGGCAAGGTCACCAAGGTCGCCGGCGTCGCCGAGGACATCAGCGAACGCGTCGCGCTCGAAGACCAAGTCCGCCAAGCTCAGAAGCTGGAATCACTCGGTCTACTCGCCGGCGGTATCGCCCACGACTTCAACAACATCCTCGCCGTGATCTGCGCGAACAGCAGTCTGCTCGGCGACACGTGTAAAGACCCGGCCGATCGCGAGTTGGTCGACGAGATCGATCACGCAGTCCAACGCGCGACGGCCATGACCCGGCAGCTCCTCGCGTTCAGCCGCAAGCAAGTCACCGAGCCGGTCGTGATCGATCTCAACGCTGCGGTCAACGACACGCGCAAGATGCTGCGGCGCATGGTTGGTGAAGACATCGAGATCGTCGCGTCACTCGATCCCGAGCTCAGCCACGTCAAGATCGATCCTGGGCACTTCGTCCAAGTGCTGATGAACCTCGCGGTCAACGCGCGCGATGCGATGGCGCAGGGCGGCAGGCTGATGCTGACGACGCGCAACGTCGAGGGCAAAGCTGGCCCCGAGGTGTTGATGTCCGTCGGCGACACCGGTTGTGGGATGAGCGCGGACGTTCTAGACCATGCGTTCGAGCCGTTCTTCACCACGAAAGGAATTGGCAAGGGCACCGGCCTCGGACTCTCGGTCGTCCACGGAATCGTCGAGCAGGCCGGAGGGCGCGTCGAGCTTCGCAGCGAAGTCGGCTTCGGCACGACGTTCGAGATCTATCTCCCAGCAACCAAAGAATCGCTCGTGCCGATCGAGAACGTCGCTCTCACCGGCGCACACGGGGTCGAGAAGATCCTGTTCGTCGATGATGATCTCTACGTCAGAACAACCGCGGCGCGCGCGCTGCGCTCGCGAGGCTACGTGGTCCTCGAGGCCGCGTCCGGCAACGCCGCGCTGGAGCTCATCCATGACCACGGTAACGTCATCGACCTGCTCGTCACCGACGTCGTGATGCCCGGCATGGACGGGCGCACTCTCGTCGAGGCGGCAACCAAGGACCGGCCCGATCTCCAGGTGCTCTACATGAGCGGCTACGCCGACGACTCGGTCGTGCGTCATGGCGTCTATCAAGCCGACGTCGCGTTCATCGAGAAGCCGTTTCGCATCTACGCGCTCGCCAGCAAAGTGCGCCACATCCTCGACGCGGCGTAGCGGCGACCGGCGAGTGCGCAGGAATTGCGCTTCGCCCCCCGTGCGGCGCCGATCATGCGGGGACGTCTGCGGTCGGCGGTGAATTCCAGTGGAACAGACGATGCAAAGTAAGCGGTCATGACCATCCGCAAGACCGATTCAGAGCTCAAGCACGACGTTACGCGCGAGCTCGCTCACGATTCGCGCATCGACGAAACCTCGATCGGCGTGTCGGCGCATTGCGGTGTGGTCACGCTGACCGGGACCGTGACGAGCTGGACCGAGAAGCACACCGCCGAGCAGGCAGCTCATCGAGTCACCGGCGTGCTCGATGTCGCCAACGAGATCGAGATCAAGCAATGCTGGAGCACGACGAAGACCGATGCCGATATCGCACTCGCAGTACGCAGCGCCCTCGCCAAGCACCCGATGGTGCCCGCCGAGAGCATCCTTTCGACCGTGGCGGACCATGGCTCGGTCACGTTGACCGGTGCCGCGCGGTCTATCTCGGAACGGGAAGAAGCTGAGGCAGCGGTGCGGAACGTCGAAGGCGTCCGCTACGTCACGAACGAGATTGCCGTCGAGGGGCCGCGCATCGCCGCGCCGGCTCTGCAGGACGCGATCAGGTCAGCGCTCCAACGCCAGGGCGCGCGTGAGGCCGAACGCATCACGATCGCGGTCGAAGGCGACACGGTGGTTCTAAGCGGCACCGTCGATTCGTGGGTGCAACGGCGCGCGGCGGTCGGCGCGGTCAAGGGAATGCACGGTGTGAAGCGGATCGAGGATCGCCTCCGGATCGAGTGATCGACGTCAGGCGCGTTTCGAGCGCGGCACCCAAACGCCGCTCGCGACGTGAGCGTAGCGCCGCTTGACCGCGGCCCACGCGATACGATGAGCGGTCGCTTCGCGTGCAGCGCCGTAGTGCTCGTACGCGTCGTTGAATGCGGCGCGATAGATCTCCTGCGCGTGACGCGGCAGGACCTTGCGGACGGGTGCGGGTAGATCGGTGGTCTTGGCGTAGGGCATGGTTATCTCTCGATCCGTTTGGCGATTGCGGCTACCGCGACCTCGTCTTGGCCGCCGTGCGCGATCACATCCGGCGCCAGCGGTGGTTCGTAAGCCGCGCCGCCACCAGGCAACGTCGAAACGTCGCCGCGACGAGCCGCCGCGTAGAGTCCTTTGGTGTCGCGCCGCGTGCACTCGTCGAGCGGCGTATCGACGAACACTTCGACGAAGCTCGACGATAGCGTTCGCGCCAGCTCGCGGTGCGCGCGCGATGGCGCGGTCGCGGCGACGATCACGATCGGACCTTGGCGCGCGATCAATGCGGAGAGCTCTGCGAGCGCACGGTAGAAGTCGTCTCGGGCTGCAGCCTCGTACCCGTGGATGCCAAGCGCGTGACGGACGTCGTCGCCATCGAGAACGATGGCGCTGCGCTGATCGGCGACCAGGCGCTCGCGCAGCCGTTCGGCAAGCGTCGACTTGCCGGAGGACGGAAGACCCGTGATCCACACGATCGTCATTCGAACAGCGCTTCCGCCGCGACCGGGTCGAGGTGCCCTGCATCGAGGATGTGCTCGGTGAGGCCGAGCAGCGCTTCGCGCCCCGCAGTCGACAGCTTCGGATAGAAGCGCGGGTTACACACCACCAACGCGCGCCACGCGAAGAATGGCGGCGCGACCGCGAGCAGGTCGGGATCGGGGCGTAGCTCGGCGCAGCGCGCCCACCATCGGCGCCACAGCACGCCGAGACCCTCGGCCCACGTGTCGCGCGCGTCGATCGCGAACAGCACGAAGTTGATCGCGAGTGCGGTCAAGTCATCGGCTGGATCCCCGCACGCGCCGCGGCTCGCGTCGAGCAGCGTCGGCGTAGTCCGATCGAACACGATGTTGAACGGATGGAAGTCGCCGTGCGTACGTGCCAGCCGCTCGCCGCGGTCACGTAGACGCCAGCGCGACGCCGCGCAGCGCTCCTCGATCGCGCGCAGCCGGCTCGCCGGGGCACCCGACACGTCGTCCGGGTAACCATCGATGATGCCGTAGATGCCCTCGCCATGACCGATGAGGTCGCGGATCGCGCGGCGGTAGCGCTGATGGCCGTCCGCGATCGGGACGTGGAGATCGGCGAGATAGCCAGCGAGCGCGTCGAGCCGTTCGAGATCTCGGTCGACGATCGGCTCGCCCGCGGCGAGTCGGCGGAGATCCTCCGCATAGACCGTGCCCGGCGCATACGTCGTCAAGAGATAGAGCTCGCCCGCATCGCGCAGCGACACGAGCTCGCCGTCAGCGCGTACCGCACCGACGTCGAACGGCGCGACGTGGCTCGGGACCTTGATGAAGTCGTCGTAGGCGAGCAACGTCTCCGCTGCGCGATCGGAGCGGCGGTCGTGTCCGAACTCGTTCGGCCCGGCGACCCGCCAGACCAGCTCGCGGCGGCGGCCACTGTCGTCGATCACCAGTCGCGCGGGTTCGCCGTAACCGGCAACCTTCGAGGTCGAGCCCGCGGTCGCACCAGAGTCCGGCGCGAGCGGTTTGATCTCGAGCAATCTTGCGCCGGGAAACAGCCGCGCGATGTGATCGCGAAGTTTCGGTGGGATCATGACGCCACCCCAGGAGCGAGGTGCGTTGGATTGCCGCGCAAGGCGCGGAGCTTGAGCGTACGCGCGATGTCGCGTGGCCCGACCAACCCTGTCACCGTCGCGGGAGGATCGACTGCGACGACGTACGTCGCGCCTGCAGCAGCCGCTGCCGTGAGCGCCTCCTCGGCGCTAGCGGTCTCCGAGACGATCACGTAGCCAGCGTGGAGACGCGGAGCGAGCAATCCGATCGGCACGCCCGGATACGAGCGCGACAGCCGCGAAACGTCGTCGGCTTCGATCACCGCGATCGGTCCATGTCGATCGACCACGACGAGCTCGAGCCGGTCTAACTCCGACATCCGGCGAAGTGCATCGTCGAGGAACTCGTCGCTTCCGATCACCGGCGGTTGCCGGCGACTGGGCAGGAAGTCCGTCACGAGGAGATCGCGGATGCTTTGGGTGATGCGCTCGCTCGCAGCCTCCGCCGTCGCGCCGGAATAGATGAATAGCGCGACCAGCCCGAGCAGCAAGTTGACCTGAAAGATGGCAACGACGCCGAGTCCGATCGCGAACACCTTGCCTACCGCGGCTGCGATCGCCGTTGCACGGCCGCGACCGAGACGTACTGTGAGCACGGCGCGAAGCACGCGACCGCCGTCCATCGGGAACGCCGGTAGCAAGTTGAACAGACCGAGCGACATGTTCATCGCCGCGACGTAGAACATCGCCATCTGAAGGTCAGCGTGACCGCCAAACGCCGCATAGCCGGCGAAGCACGACGCGCCGATCACGAAGTTCGCCGCCGGCCCGGCTGCGGCCACGAGCGCCTCGTGCAGCGGCCGGGTCGGCGCTCGCGAGACCTGTGATACGCCGCCCACCAGCATCAACGTGATCGAGCGAACGCGGCCGCCAAAACGCAGAGCGAGCAGTGTGTGCGCCAGCTCGTGCAGTGCAACGGATGCAAACAGAGCCGCCGCGAGCAATGCACCCCACACGATCGGCGGCAGCGTCAGCTGTGCCGACTCGACCCCGGCAAGGCCCGCGATCGAACGGAACTGATACGACAGCGCGATCGCGAGGTAAGGAACGACGAGCAACAGCGTCCAGTGCGCCCGCACCGGGACGCCGCGAACGCGAAATAGGGTGAGCGAGCCGTCGCGAATCATGGGACTTGGTGTTGCATCGCCCGTGCCGCGGTACGACACGTGCGTGGACGTCGGCACACTGGGAGGCTACGGAAGCTTTGCGTGCATCGAGGCGTGGCACGCGGCGCAGGTGACGAGCAGCTCGCCATAAGCCGTGCCGCGGTCGTCGAGCAACGTCGTTCCTCGGTTCGCGAGCTGCGCGCGCGCCTTGGCCTGGAGATCGATCGCGAGTTGCGGCGGATCGCCGGTCGGGGGAAACGGCAGCGGCGTCGCAGCGAGGACCTCGAGGCCGCGCGTCCACCGCGCGTCGTCGGCGCCGACCAACGCTTCCCAAAGCCGGTCGACCGCCCACACGTGGCGAGCCATCCGGTCCTTCCGCAGCGGCCCGTCGGGCGGCGGCGAGGAGATCGGTCGAAACCGCGGCCAGCTCTGCGACGCGACGTGACAGCCGGCGCACTCGACCGCGACCTGAGCCTCGCGGCGCAGCGCATCGTCGAGCCCCGGAGCATGGACGAGCCTGCCCACGGCGTCGGCAACGCGCTTGGCCTGCGGTGCCCACGGCTCGAGGCCTGGCTCGTCCGGTTGGCCGGTGAGCAGCGCGGCGAGCACGAGCCCTTCGTCGAGCTTGCCCGCGATCAGCAGCTGCTCGATCATTCGTAGATCGCCGAAGTGCCGCTGCATGTGGTAGTGCGCGGCAACCGGATCCTGAAACCGCGCTGGCGGCAGTGGTTCGGGAACCGGGTCGTACCACGGCGCGCGTGGTAGCTCGTCGATCGTCGCCGGAGCGACATAGTCGTCGCGAAGACCGCTGCCGCACGATGCTACGACCATCGCGAACAGCGCGAACTTGCCCCTCATCGCTTCCACGTCCAGATCAGGGGCTCGCGACGGGTAGTCGGCGACACCGGCGCCGTCGGCACGCCGACGATGATCGGCGCGAACGTCGTGACGTCCGGCGGGATGCCGAGCTCGGCTTTGATCGCCGGATCGCCGAGCGCGCTCACCGCGAAGCCGATCGGACAGCTCGCAAGGCCCATCGCAGTCGCCGCGATCATGAGGTTCTCGGCGGCTAGCCAACAGTCGGCCGCAACGAACGAGCTGCCCGGTCGCCCGCAGATCACGATCAGTGTGCCCGCGTTGTAGAAGATGTTGAACGCGGGATCGCCGAACAGCGCCGGTCGCCGCGGCGCAGATGGCTCGCGCGCGAGCTCGCGATGCGCTGTGCCATCCGGCATCGCGACGAGCTCCTTAGCGCGATCGGATAGTCGCTGGAGTAGCGCGCGATCCTGAACGATAACGAACGCCCACGGCTCGACGTGCATCGCGGTCGGCGCGTGGACGGCGGAGGCGAGCAGGTCGCGGATCGTCGACTCGTCGATCGGGTCCGGCTTGAATGCGCGAGTCGCATGGCGCGCGTAGATCGCGTCGAGCGCGGTCATCGTGGCGGGAGCTGAGCTGAACATGCTCGCGATCGGTGCATGCCGCGTACCTGTCGGTGGCGCACTTCCAGCAGGGGTGCGCGCAAGTCATGCGCGTCGTCGTTGGCCGTCCGCATCTCGTGCGCGAAATTCACGCGGCGCCCGGGTCTTGCCTTTGCATTCCAGCGAAAGCGTGACCGCGTGGCACATCGATACCAGCCCGGGCCGGATCTCACTCATCGGAGCGTTCGGCACCGCTGAAGCCGCCGCCGTCTGGGCATCGCTGCAGCGCAACGCCCGCGCCCTGCACGACGGTGTGCGTGTCGACCTCGATCTCGCCGCGGCTTCTGCGATCGACGGAACCGTGATGGCGTTGCTGGTCGACCTGCGCGCGGCGCTCGCCCGTCGCGGCATCACCGCGCAGATCACCGGTGCGACCGAGCGGCTGGGCGGGCTCGTCCACCTCTATGGCGGTGATCGCGCACCGCGCGGAGAGTCGACGGAACGGCGAGCGTCGGTGCTCACCCGAGTCGGCGGTGCGGTCGCTGATACGGCGCGGCGCGGACGCGGCCTGATCGAGTTCGCCGGCGAGCTGGTCCGCGGCGTGTTCGCGATCGTGCGGCGGCCTTCGCTCGGCGGCTGGCGCGACCTCGGCCCGCTGATCGCGCGCACCGGCGCCGACGGCATCCTGATCGTGTTGGTGCTCGATTTCTTGGTCGGCTTCGTCATGGCGTACCAGTCGACCCGCCAACTACAGACCTACGGCGCGAACCTCTACGTCGCCGACATCGTCGGGATCTCCATGACGCGAGAGCTCGCGCCGTTGATCACCGCGATCATCATCGCTGGTCGATCGGGCGCCGGGTTCGCGGCCGAGCTCGGTACTATGCGGGTGTCCGAAGAGATCGACGCGCTGCGCACGATGGGCATCGCGCCGGTGCCCTACCTCGTCGTGCCGCGAATCGTGGCGCTCGCGATCGCGGCGCCGGTGCTCGTCCTGTTGGGCGACGTCGCCGGCGTGGTCGGCGGGCTCGTCGTCGGCGCCACGAGCCTCGACGTCCATCCTCATGCGTACCTGACCGAGCTGCGCGAAGTGATCGTCGCGTCGGACTTGTGGACCGGCATCGTCAAGAGCGTCGCGTTCGGCATCGCGATCGCGATCATCGGCTGCCAGCAGGGGCTGACCACGCGAGGCGCAGCGTCGGGCGTTGGCAGAAGTACAACGACGACCGTGGTGGCGTGCCTGTTCATGCTGGTCGCGATCGATACCGGACTGACGATGCTGTTCCGGGGGCTGGGCGCATGACCTCCGACGCCATGATCGTCGCGCGCGACCTGTCGATCGGCTGGTCACCGGACGCCGCACTACTCGAGCACGCGAGCTTCGACGTGAAGCGTGGCGAGATCTTCGGCATCCTCGGGCGCAGCGCGTGCGGCAAGTCAACGCTGCTACGCGCTCTGATCGGTCTCGAGCCCGTGCTCGCCGGAACGGTCGAGATCGCCGGCGTAGGTGCGCCGCAGCTGACGTCGCGCCGCCCGGCATTCGGCGTGATGTTCCAACAGGGCGCGCTGTTCGGTTCGATGACGCTCGGCGAGAACCTCGCGCTGCCTCTCGAGCGCTGGACCGACTTGCCGCGCGACGCGATCCATGCCGTCGTGCGCGCAAAGCTCGACTTGGTCGGCCTCGGTGGCGCCGAGCACGCCGCACCCGCGACGCTATCCGGCGGCATGCGCAAGCGCGCCGCGATCGCCCGCGCCCTCGCGCTCGAGCCACCGTTGGTGTTTCTCGACGAGCCATCATCGGGGCTCGACCCGATCACGTCGGCCGAGATCGACCGCTTGATCGTGACGCTCGCCCGAACGCTCGGCCTCACGATCGTCCTTGTCACGCACGAGCTCGGCAGCATCGACGCGATCGTCGACTCCTGCATCCTGCTCGACCGCGCCTCGCGCAGCATCCTCGCCCGCGGCGCGCCGCGCGAGCTGCGCGCGAGCGACATAGCCGGCGTCCAGCACTTCTTCCGCCGTATCCCGGAGGCCGCATGACCCTAGCAACCAACTTCAAGCTCGGGCTGTTCACGCTCGCTGGCATCGGTGGTCTCACCGCGGCCGCGGTCGTGCTCGGCCTGCACGTCCGGAAAACGCCGACCGCCGAGTACCACACGTTGTTCGACGAGTCGGTGCAGGGCCTCGACCTCGGCGCGCCGGTCAAATACCGAGGCGTCAAGATCGGCAACGTCGCGGCCATCGCGGTCGCTCCCGACCGCCGTCACATCGACGTCGCGATGGCGATCGATACTCGCCAGAGCACTCGGCTCGGGCTCGCCTCCGCCCCGCCGGCCCTTCGTACTCACCTCGCGAGCCAAGGCCTCACGGGTGTGAAGTTCGTCGACCTCGACTTCGCGAGCGCGGACGAGACCGCCGAGGCGATCACCACGCCTGCGGCCGACGGGCTCGTCTACTTGCCGTCGCAGCCGTCGCTCGCCACGGAGCTCGAAGACGAAGTGCTGCGGCTCGGTCGCACACTTCCAAAGCTCGCCGACGGCGCGACCGCCACCCTGCATCGAATCGACGGCGTGCTCGACGACGTTCGCGGCCAACACGTTCCGGAACAGCTCGCGTCGCTGCTCGATCACGCGCGCGGTGCGATCGATGACGTGCGGCGGCTGACCCCGAAAGCCGCCGCGCTCGTCAAGCACCTCGACGTGCTCGCCGGCGACTCGGACGCCGCGGTCGGCGGGGTCCGCCAGCTGATCGGCCACATCGACGCAGGCGACGGGCTCGCGGCGAGCGCGCAGCGGGCCACCGACGCGCTCGGTGAGCTCGGTCACCGCGGGTTGGAGTCCACTGACGGTCTGCAGCGCTCGATCGACGATGTCGACCAAGCGGCGCGTGCGCTGCGCGCATTCGTCGACGAGCTCGAGCGGGATCCGGACATGCTCGTCAAGGGCCACGCCCACTCGAGGCGGCGATGACCCGCGCGGCTTGGGCAGGATTGTTGGCGATGTCGGCATGCGCACTGACTTCGAAGGCAGAGCCGCGCGAGTTGCGTTACTTCGCGCCCGAGCTCGCGGCTCCGGCGTCGACCGCTGGTGAGCCGTGCGCACGCCTCCGGATCGGTCGAGTGACCGCCGGTTCCGAGCTCCAACTCGCGATCGAGCGTCGGCTATCACCCGTCGAGCTCCAGCCCTACGAGACGTTGCGTTGGATGGAAACTCCAGATGCGTACGCACGGCGCGCAGTCGCTCGCGCCGTGTTCGCGCGCCCACTCGCGGAGGCGATCACCGGGCCGAGCCTCGTGCTCGACGTCGACGTCACCGCGTTCGAGGAGCTCGTGCATGCCGGCCATCACGCCGGCGTAGTGGCGTTGCACTACGAGCTGCGCGACGATCGCCAGGTCATCGCGCGCGGCGACGTGCGGAACGAGCGCCCCGCCACCGACGCATCGATCGAGGCAGTCGTCGGCGCGATCGCCGGGGCTTTGATGGCGTCCGGCGATGACATCGCAGGTCGCGTCGTCACTGCAGCCTGCCCTACACGCCCGTGACCGCATAGCCAGCAGCCGCGGGCGAGCTCGAGGCTTCGCGGTTCGCCGGTGGCCGGACTACTTCGCGGCTTTGCGATTCGCGGGTGGCTGCGTGCCGACAGCGAGCTTGCGATGGGCAGCGAGGCCCGACTGCCAGCGCTCGGTCGGTGCCGCGGTCGAGAACACCGGGATCCGGCACGTGCTCTCCGGCTCGACGTGCGGGGTCGCCACCGAGATCGCGTGCGCGAACGCGCGTGCGCTATGGAAGCGCGCGGCCGGCGACTTCTCGAGAGCGCGCATGATGACGCGCTCGAGCGCCGCCGGAATCATCCGATCTGGGCAGCGCAAGCTCGGTGGCACCACGTCGTCATCGAGGTGGCGCATGAGGATCTCGCACGACGTCCCGCCGCCGAACGGCGTCGATCCGGTGAGCAGCTCGTATAGCAGCGAGCCCACCGCGTAGATATCCGACTCCAGCACCGCACCCTCGCCTCGGATCACCTCCGGCGCCATATAATCGGGCGTCCCGGATGCGAACCCGTCGCGCACTGCAACCTCGGATTGCGACCGCATCAGACCGAGATCGATCAGCGTCACTCGATCGCAGTCGTCGACCAGCACGTTGTCGGCCTTGACGTCGCCGTGAATGAAGCCCGCAGCGTGGATCGCGTGCAGACCGGCGAGCACCTGTCGAATGATCGCGGATACGCGGCGGAGCGTGAGCGGTGCTTGCTCGCACAGCACGTCGCGCAGCGACCGGCCCCCGGCGATCTCCATCACGAGATACGGCTCGTGCTCGGGCGTCGTCCCACAAGCCGTGATCGCGACGACGTTGCCGTGCGAGATCTTGCCGATCGCGCGCTGCTCGCCGTACATGTAGCGGCGCGCCACCGGATCGGAAGCGAGATCGGGGCGGAGCAGCTTGACCGCCACATCGCAGCCACGCTCGACATCATGGGCCCGATATACGGCGCCCATTCCGCCCGCGCCGAGCAACGGACCTAGCTCGTAGCGGCCCGCGAGAAGGTTCGTGTCTTGCTGCCGCACCCTTCGAGCTAGAGCACGCGGCGTGCCGGCCGAACATCGCCGATCCGCGTCGACGATTCGCGAACGCCTTGCGCCGCGGCCGCAGCAACCGCGCAGTCTCCGCGTGATCCGACTCGAATGCCATCGTTGCCCCGGGCACGACGGATGCACCCGTAAGCGTCGCCATGCTGATTCCACCGATCTCGACGTACATGACTCCGGCTCCGTTCGTTATCGAGGCATGGGCGCGCCTCGGTGCAGCGGGTGAGCTGATGCGCGCGCACCGCGTGCATCATTTGCCCGTGATGGACCACGGCCGGCTGGTCGGCGTCGTCTGCGAGCACGATTTGCTCCGCATCCACAGCTCCGACGATACCGTGCACGATGTGATGAGCCCGGTGGCGACCGCTACCGCGGCGACACCGATCGACGAGGTCGTCGCGCTGATGACGACCAAGCAAGCCGGCTCCGTCGTGATCGTGAACAACGCCGACGTCACCGGCATCTTCACCCGCGCCGACGCCATGCGGGCACTGGGCGATCTATTGCGCCGGACCGACCCGAGCGAGCGGTGACGCCCGTTTGTCCCGACAGCGCTCGGTCGAAGTATGATGGCGCGCGATGCGTTCGCTGCTGCTCGTAGGTGTTGCCGCGTGCGGTCGGATCGACTTCGACCCCGGGGTCATGCTCGACTCGTCCGGTGTCAACGTCGTTACCGCGACCGGCGTGTCTTCGCTCGAGCTGTCGACGCTCCAGGTCGGTGACGGGTTCGACGAGTGCTTGGTCGCCGGTTTGGTGCTCGGTAACGAGACCGCCGCTAACGTGACCCTCGCGTGGAACGAAGCGCCGCTCACGCCGATCGCGACCGAATCGACCACCGGACCGCGCGGCCTCGTCGTGGCGGCGCGCCTGATCGCGCCCGACCGCGGACTACATGCGCTCACCGCGAGCTGGACTGGCTCGTCGGACGCGATCCTCGCCGGCGTCTCGTTCGCCGGCGCCGATCAAAGCGAATGTGCGCGCGAGACGGGCGTCGCGACCGGCGTCGGCGCGATGCCGTCGATCGCGATTGCGAGCGCACCGGGAGAGATGACGCTCGACGTGTCGGCGACGACGAGCGCGTTCGTCGCCGCCACCCAGACCGCGCGGGCCATCGCGTTGGCTGGGAGCGAACCTCGGCTCGTTCAGCAGGTGACCCACACCGCCCTCTCGGTGAGCACGGATACGTGCACGCTCGATGCGTTGCCCACTGCCGGCAACAACCTCGTCTTCGTCGGTTCGAACGTTGCCGGCGGACTCGTCAGCGTGACCGGTGGCGGCGTCACCTGGCAATACGCGACCCGCTCGGACATGCATTCGAACGTCGAGATCTGGTACGGCGAGGCGACGACCGGCGGTAGCGCGCAGATCACCTACAGCGGCGTCGCGGCGAGCTCGATGATGTGCTGGGTGGGCGAGCTCTCGGGGCTCGCCTCTGCGAGCTCGCTCGACGCGACGAATGCGGTGACCGGAGATACGAGCCCGAGCTCTCCGGGCGAGCTCGCGACGACTCATCCCGACGAGGTCTTGATCCTCGGCTCTTCGACGCATGCCGTGGCCACGTGGGGAGCTCCAGCCCCGGGCACGTGGGTGGCGCTTCCCGAGATCGATAACTCGAGCTACTCCCAGACCGAGTTCATCCAGCAGGTCGCGGTGCCGGGGATGTGGAACCCTTCGATCGCCGAAGCGAGTACGACCGATCCGTCGTGGGATTCCGTCATCGCGGGGTTCACCGCTACTGCGGTCGAGATCGGTGGCGCGCTGAGCACTGGCCCGGGTGGCACCACCAACACCCACGCGTGGTCGACGAACGGCGCAGGATTCTGGGCTTCGGTCGGCGTCGACGTGTTCCCGTAGGCCGAGCCGATTCGCCGGGACTGCTTCGAGGCGCCAACCGCGAATGCAGGAAGTGCGCGTCGCCGCCGCATGAACGCAAACGCTTCGCGAATTCGAGCGGAGTGTGCGTCCGACACCGGCACGTCCATTGCTGGGTTGATGCGCGATGGTCGAGTCTGCGTTGGCCCCCCGTACGATGTCGCCCGCGGCGATTCGCGCCGTACGGCGGATGCACGTGCCGAAGCGCGCGGCGTCTCGGTGCGGCGGCACCGTCGCCGAGCTCATGCTCCGGCTCGATAGCTCGGTTGCGGGACTGTCATCGGATGAAGCCGAGAAACGTCGGCGCGACACCAAGACCGGCGCGATCACGAAATCGCGTCGGTTCGGTCCGGTCCTCGACGCCTTGCGCGGCTTCGCGAACCCGCTCGTCGCGGTGCTCGCCGTGGCCGGCATCGCATCCGCGTTCCTCGGCCAGATCGTCGAAGCCGCGCTGATCGGCGCGATGGTGGTGATGAGCGTCGCGATCGACACGTGGCAGACGACGCGGTCCGCGCGCGCCGTGAAGCAGCTGCAAGCGCGCATCACACCGACCGCGACCGTGCTGCGCGATGGCGAGTGGCACGAGTTGCCGCGCGACCAACTCGTGGCGGGCGACGTGATCAGGCTCGGAGCCGGAGACCTCGTACCCGGCGACGCACGACTGATCGAAGCGATCGATCTCCACGTCCAGCAGGCGGCGCTCACTGGCGAGTCGTTGCCGGCCGAAAAGCTCGTCAGCGGTATGCCGCTGATCGCCGAAGGCCCCGATGTCGCTGATCTAGTCTATCTCGGCACGTCGGTGGTCAGCGGCAACGCCACCGCGGTCGTGTTCGCGGTCGGCGCTGATACGTCATTCGGCGACGTGGTCGCGGCACTCGCCGCCCGACCGGACGAGACCGAGTTCGAGCGCGGCACGCGGAAGTTCGGGATGCTGATCCTGCAGACCGTCGTGTTCCTCGTCCTGTTCGTGCTCATCGTCAACATCGCGCTCGGCCGCAACGCGATGGAGTCGCTGCTGTTCTCGGTCGCGCTCGCCGTCGGGCTGACGCCGGAATTCCTACCGATGATCTCGAGCGTCACGCTCGCTCAGGGCGCGGTTCGCATGGCGCGCGAGAAAGTCATCGTCAAGCACCTGCCTGCGATCCAGAACCTCGGCAGCGTCGACGTGCTGTGCAGCGACAAGACCGGCACGCTGACGAGCGGTGCGATGTCGCTCGACAGCTCGCTCGACGCGTTTGGCGCGCCGGCAGCGCGGGCGATCGAGCTCGCGCGGATCAACAGCCGCTGTCAGACCGGCATCGCGAGCCCGCTCGACGCCGCGATCCTCGCCGGTGCCGTTCCGCCGTCGGACGGCTACACGAAGACCGACGAAATCCCGTTCGACTTCGAGCGGCGCCGGACCTCGGTCGTCGTCGGACGCGATGGCAAATTTCTATTCATCACCAAAGGCGCGCCGGAGAACGTGCTCGCTGCATGTACCGAGTACGAGCTCGACGGAGCGGTCCACGTGCTCGACGCGGCCACTCGGTCGCGTTGCCAACAGGTGTTTCGCGACGCGAGCGCTCACGGGTTTCGCGTCCTCGCGGTGGCGTTTCGCGCGGTCGACCACGGCACGGGGTTTCACGCCGCCGACGAGCACGACCTGGTGCTCGCTGGCTTCATCATGTTTGCCGATCACGTGCTCGAAGGTGCGGCGAGCTCGATCGCGCGACTGCGAGCCGACGGCGTCGACGTGAAGATCGTCACCGGCGACAACGAGCTCGTCACCCGCTACATCTGCGAGCAGGTCGGCCTCACCGACGCGCGGATCGTGCTCGGCAACGAGCTCGAGGGTCTCACCGATGTCGCCCTCGTGCAGCTCGTCGAACAGGCCGCGGTGTTCGCCCGCGTCTCCCCCGCGCAGAAGCTCCGCATCGTGCGCGCGCTCAAGGCAGGGGGGCACGTCGTCGCGTTCCTCGGCGATGGAATTAACGATGCACCGTCGCTGCATGCCGCCGACGTCGGGATCTCGGTTGCCGGCGCGGTCGACGTCGCGCGTGAGGCCGCCGACATCGTATTGCTCGAGCACAATCTCGACGTGTTGCACGGCGGGATCATCGCGGGCCGACGAGCGTCGGGCAACGTCCTCAAGTATCTGCTGATGGGCACGAGCTCGAACTTCGGCAACATGTTCAGCATGGCGGGC
>CAZDGY010000027.1:0-19207 GCA_964504685.1 uncultured Kofleriaceae bacterium
AGTAGCGTCAGCCGCGAGCGGAGCACAGCGCGCGCGCCCACCACGCGAGGTGATCGATCATCGTCGTCGCGCTCGCGTCGGCCGCTGCGAACAGCTCGGGGTTCGCCGGCGCGGTCTCTTTCATCGTTGCCATGTAGACGTCGCGCGGCACGTGAACCGCGTGACGAAGTGGCGCCATCTCGAGCTCGATCGCGACCTGGCGCAACTGCTCGATCGCGCGCGAACCGCCTACGCCACCGTAGCCGACGAACGTGATCGGCTTGCGGTTCCATTCGCGAAACGCCCAATCGAGCGCGTTCTTCACGACCGCGGTGTAGCCGTGGTTGTACTCGGCAGCGGTGATCACGAACCCATCCGCAGCTGCGATCTTCGCCGCCCAGCGATTCGCGAGTGGGTTGCCGTAATCACCGTCGGTGACGCGCGCCGGCGACTTCGGCTGATCGAAGAACGGCAGCGGCCAATCGCGCAAGTCGACCAGCGTCGCGGTCAGCTCGGCGTGGCGATCGATTCGCCCGGCGATCCAGTGCGCTGGCTTGTCGCCGTAGCGACCTTCACGCGTGCTGCCGATGATGACGAGGATCTCGAGCTTGGGATCGGCCATTGCTGCGCCGCGACGATACTACCGAGCGTCGCGCAAAGCCGCCTCGAGCTCGGCGATTCGCTTGCGAGCCGCGGCGAGCTCGTCGCGCAAGCGCAAGATCACTTCGACCCCGGGCCAGCTGACCTCGAGCTCGCGCACGAGCGTGTGCGCGACGAGCACTCGATCGACATCGACCAGCGCGCGGTCATCGCCGACTCGCGTGATCTCGCCCTCTTCGACGAGCCGCTCGATCAGCTCGGCATCGCCGTCGACCAGCTCGACCAACCGTTGGTACGTAAATCGAGTCACAGCTTCACCTCCGTGCGCACCGGTTTGCTGTACGCGGTCGCGCTAGCGTGTAGAGCGGTGGCGAGCGCAGCGTCTTCTTTGTCCGGCATCCGGACGTCGAGCGTGACGAGCAGATCGCCGCGCGTTTCCTTGCGCGCGATGCCCTTACCGCGCAGCCGCAGCGTCGCGCCGTTCTGCGAACGCGGCGGCACCTTGAGCACGACATCGCCGGCGAACGTCGGCACGTCGATGCTCGCGCCGCCGTACGCCTCGTCGAGTGTCACCGGCAACGTCATCTTTAGATCGAGGCCATCGCGACTGAATACCGGGTGCGGTTTGACCTCGATCTCGATCACGAGGTCGCCGGGCGGCCCACCGCGCGCGCCGGGTGCGCCTTTACCGGCGAGGCGAATCACCGAGCCGTTGTCGGCGCCGGGGGGAATCCGCACGCGCGTTTGACCTTGGCCCGGGACCTCGATCGAGATCTCGGTGCCTTCGATCGCTTGGCGCAGATCCATCTGCATCGCGGCATGGACCTCGCCGCCGCGACTCGGTCCTCGCGCGCGGCCGAACAACTCGGAGAAATCGAACTCGCGTTCGCCGGTGTCGTAATGCTGGGCCTGTTGCTGCCGCGTGTCTTGCCAGCGCGCGTACTCGCGGGCCTTGGTCGCGTCGAAGCCGCCTTGCAGCGACGCGTCGCCGAACTCGTCGTACGCGGCGCGCTTCTTTTCGTCCGACAGCACGTCGTACGCCGACGAGATCTGCTTGAACCGATCCTCGGCCGCCTTGTTACCCGGGTTGACGTCCGGGTGATGCTTGCGCGCGAGCTTGCGGTACTTCTTGCGAATCTCGTCAGGGGTCGCGGTTTTTGCGACACCGAGGAGGTCGTAGAGCGATTCGGCCATCGCGCCGACCTTGCCGCGGCTACGTCGGCAGTGCAATCGCGAGCGACGCTGGTATGATGTAGGTGTGAACCCCGCGCTGCGAATGCCGATGCCCATGCGCTCTTCGAGAGCATCGGGCACCCGTGCGCGCACGTAACTAACGACGCCGAGCGGCTGCCCTCGTGGCGGCTGCAAGACATCGCGCGAGGGCGGCCTCCGGCACACCAGGAGATCGCCATGACCACGTCTTTCATCACGACTGCAATTCCCTACGTCAACGCTCGCCCTCACCTCGGGTTCGCGTACGAGCTCGTCATCGCCGACGTGCTCGCGCGCCATCATCGTCGCCGCGGCCGCGACGTTCGGTTCATCACCGGCACCGACGACAACAGCCTGAAGAATGTCGTCGCCGCGCAACGTGAAGGCCTGACGCCTCGCGCGCTCGTGGATCGCAATGCAGCGGCCTTCGCGGAGCTCGGACGGTTGTTGAACATCGCGACCGACGACTTCATCCGAACGTCGACTGATCCGCGCCACCTCGCCGCGGTCGATTGGCTGTGGCGCGCGTGCGGCGCGAGCGGCGACCTCTATGTCGAGCGCTGGCAAGGTCGCTATTGCGCCGGCTGCGAGGCGTTCGTGGACGATGACGTGACGATCTGCGTCGAGCACGGCACGGCGCCGGAACCGGTGAGCGAGCCGAACTGGTTCTTCCGCCTGTCGCGCTACCGCGAGCCGGTCCGCGACGCGATCGTCTCGGGTCGCCTCGAGATCCTGCCGGACGCGGCGCGCGCCGAGATCCTCGGATTTCTCGACGGCGAGGTCCGCGAGCTCAGCGTGTCGCGAGTCGCGACTCGATCGAGCGGCTGGGGCATCCCGGTCCCCGATGACCCGAGCCAAGTCATTTATGTGTGGTTCGACGCGCTCGCGAACTACCTCGCGGCGCTCGGGCTCGGCTCCGGTGACGACGCGCTGTTGAACCGTTATTGGCGCGATGGCGAGACCGCCCACGTGATCGGCAAAGGCATCACCCGGTTTCACGCGGCGTACTGGCCCGCGTTTCTGCTCTCGGCCGGCTTGCCGCTGCCCGATCGCATCCTCGTCCACGGC
This sequence comes from uncultured Kofleriaceae bacterium, assembly GCA_964504685.1. Taxonomy (GTDB): domain Bacteria; phylum Myxococcota_A; class Polyangia; order Haliangiales; family Haliangiaceae; genus JABFXX01. Next base: position 2,860 of record CAZDGY010000027.1, read on the forward strand.
TACCTCACGGTCGACGGCGACAAGATCAGCAAGTCAGGCCGCCCCGTTCCGGGGGCCCTTCGCTCCAAGGAGTCGGCCATCCTTGCTTCGCCGGACGGCCGATCGATCGATCGAGCTCAGGGCAACATCGAGGTTGCGCCGGTGGTCGCAGAGGTCGGCGCCGATGCGCTGCGCTGGTACTTCGCCCGCCGTTGCCGGACGCGCTCCGACTCCGACGTTTCGATCGCGGCGATCTGCGACGCGTACGACGGTGACCTCGCGGACCGCCTCGGCAATCTCGTGCAGCGGTGCAGCGCGCTCGCCGGCAAGCTGTGCGCGGGTTGCGTGCCCGAACCGATCGACACGCCGGCTGCGACCGAGCTCCGGGCCCGGGCCGAGGCTCTACCGGCGCGGATCGATGCCGCGCTCGCCGCGTTCCTACTCGATGATGCCGCGGCTGCGATCGTCGAGGCGCTCGATGCCGCGAATCGCTACCTCGAGCAGATCGCGCCTTGGCGGTTGCAACGCAGCGATCCCACTGCGGCGGCCGGCGCGCTGTACGCGCCACTCGAGCTCGCGCGCTTCGTCGCGGGCGACCTGTCGCCGTTCGTGCCGCGGGTCGCCGACACCGTCGCGGCGAGCCTGGGAACCGGGCAGCTCGCCCCCGTCTGGGGAGTACTACGAGCGGGACACCCCCTTCGGATCGGTCCGCCGCCGCTACCCCGTAAAGCCGCGGTTCGCGGGGGATCAGCGACGGCGCCGATCCGCCGGTAGGCGATCGTCGTAGATGTGGCGTGGGAGTCGTTTCGATCGGCCGGAGCCGCCGCAAGCTCGCCGTGTTCGCGCTCGGGGCCATTGGCCTCGCGATCGCGCTGACCGCGACGGCGTTCGTCGCCCCGAATCGCACCGCGACCGCTGCGGTGGTCTACACGCCGCGCGATCCGAACGCGGTGGTCGCCCACGTGCCGACTCGCGATCCGAACGAAGTCGCGGCGCGCCAGGCGTTGTCGGCATCTCCGGATCGAGTCGAGCTCGCGGTCGAGCTCGCGCGCGCCGACATCCAACGCTCGCGCGCTCTACAAGATCCGCGCTACCTCGGCCGCGCTCAAGCGACGCTCGGTCGCTGGTGGACGCTCGCGGCACCTCCGCCCGACGTGCTGCTGCTGCGCGCGACGATCGAACAGTCGCTACACGATTTTCCTGCCGCCCGCGCCGACCTCGATCAGCTGATCGCGGTGCGCCCTGGCGACGCGCAAGCTCACCTCACCCGCGCCGTGGTCGCGACCGTGATGGCCGACTATCCGGCCGCGCGCGCGAGCTGCGCGGCGCTCACGCCGATCGCTCCGCCGATCGTCGTCGCGACGTGTATCGCGCCGGTCGACGCGCTCGCCGGCCGTGCCGACGACGCGTATCGCACGCTGTCCGCCGCGATCGCCGACCTCGGTCGCCGGCCCGATCCGTCGCTGAAAGAGTGGGCGCTGACCACGCTCGCCGAGCTCGCGACCCAACGCGGCGACGATGCCGGCGCGGCCGCAGCGCTCGACCAGGCGCTCGCGCTCGATCCCGATGACGCGTATGCCCGTGCGGCGCGCGCCGATGTCGAGCTGTCGACCGGTCATCCCGCAGCGGCCTCGGCGCTCCTCGTCGGCACTGACACGATCGACAACCTGCTCGTTCGCCACGCGATCGCCGAGCACCGCGCACACGGCCCTGACGCGGCGCGACTCGCTGGCTTGATGCACGCGCGGATCGCGGCTGCGGCCGAACGCGGCGATCGCGTCCACCTGCGCGAAGAGGCGCGGTTCACGCTCGAAGTCGACGGCGATGCGACCCGCGCGTTGCCGATCGCTCGCGACAACTGGGGCGTCCAGCACGAGCTCGCGGATGCACGGTTGCTCGCCGAAGTCGCGGCCGCCGCCGGCGATGCGGACGCCGCCGCGCCGGTGCGCGCCTGGCAACGCACGAACGGCGTGCACGACGCACAACTCGACCACTGGCTCGGAGGTTCACGATGATCCGCAGCCTCGCGTTCGCACTCGTCGGCGTGGCGCTCACCGCGACCTCCGCGCTCGCTCACAAGCCGAGCGACGCGCACCTCCAGCTCGCGGTCGACGGCAATCGCATGACCGGCCGGCTCGACATCGCGCTGCGCGATCTCGACGGCGCGCTCGGCCTCGACGGCAATGGCGACGGTGCGATCACGTGGGCAGAGCTCACGACCGCCGCCCCGCGGATCGCGACGTACGTCGAGGATCGGCTGCAGCTCGCGGCGGATGGCTCGCCGTGCTCGCTGACGCTCGGCACCGGCGCGCTCGTCGATCTATCCGACGGGGCGTACTGGGCGTTGCCGGCCACCGCGACCTGCGCCGCTGCCCCGCACGAGCTCGCGATCACCTATCGCCTGCTGTTCGATCTCGACGCCCAGCATCGCGGGCTCGTTCACCTCGAAGCGAACGGCTCGACCCAGACGGTGATCGTGCGCAGTGCCGAGCCGGTGACCGCGACGATCGGCGCCGCGACCTCGTTCGGCTCGTTCGTCAAAGAGGGCGTCTGGCACATCTGGATGGGGCTCGACCACATCCTGTTTCTCACCTGCCTGATCTTACCCGCGGTGTTCCAGCGCCGCACCCAGCGCTGGCAAGCCGCGGACTCGTTGCGCGATGTCGCGGTCGAAGTGTTCGAGATCGTGACCGCGTTCACGCTCGCCCATTCGATCACCCTCGTGATCTCGGCGGTCGGGTTGGTCCGATTGCCGTCGCGATTCGTAGAGACTGCGATCGCTCTGTCGGTTGTTGCGGCTGCCGCGAACAACCTGTTGCGCGCGATCGATGCTCGCTGGGCGGTCGCGTTCGCGCTCGGCCTGCTCCACGGCTTCGGGTTCTCGAGCGTGCTGATCGACCTCGGCTTGCCGTCGCGCGAGCTGATCGGCGCCCTGCTCGGCTTCAATGTTGGTGTCGAGATCGGCCAAGCGGCGATCGTGCTCGTACTGCTTCCGACGCTGTTCCTGATTCGCCGCTCGCTGGCCTACCAGGCCGTCCTGTGGGCGGGTTCCGCCACGGTCGCCGTGGTCGCACTGATCTGGTCCTACCAACGCTGTTTCGTATGAGGCCCACCATGACCAAACCAAGCTTGTTCGTCGCTGTTCTCTCGATCGTCGCCTGCCGCGGCAACGCGCCGGCGCCGACCGCCGCACCCGCACCCGAAACCAAGGCGGTCGCCGAGGCGGCTCCCGCACCCGCGCCCGCAGTCGTCAACGGCTCGATCAAGCCCGCGACCGACGTGCGCTCGCTGCTCGGTCGGTTGCAGTACGAAGCGCAGAATCGGCCGGCGATCGCGGTCAACGCCGACCACGTGCTCGACGTCGTCGACCAAGCTGGGCTCAAGCTCGAGCGCCGTCGCCAATACCTCGGCTCGGCGGTCAAGGCCGCGTACTGCGTCGGCGGGACGACGAGCGACGGTGTCGCGGTGTCGGCGTGCGAGTACCCGACGCCGGCGGCTGCGGCAGACGGGCTCGCGTACATGAACGGCGCGTTCAAGAACACCACCGTCGCGAAGCGCGAGCAACACGCCTCGACCGTGCTGTCGATCGCAAACCACGACGCTCGCCACGACGGACTCGTTCACGACGCCTTCAACCAGTTTTCCGCGCTGTAAGCGCACTAGTTCGATGACCCAACCCGGAAAAGGACAACAAGTATGAAGCTACGGACGAAGTTACTCGGCGGCGCCACGGCGCTCGTCACGGTGTTGGCGCCGATTGCCGGCCTAGCATCGAGCCACCGTGAGGCCCCGTTCATCGCCAAGAGTCCCAAGGTCGATGGCACGGACTTCTACATCTTCAACAGCTACGAAGCGGGACGCGCGGGCTACGTCACGATCCTCGCGAACTACGAGCCGCTGCAAGACGGCGCTGGTGGTCCAAACTTCTTCGCGATGGATCCCGACGCGGTCTACGAGATCCACATCGACAACGATGGCGACGCGAAAGAGGATCTGACGTTCCAGTTCCAATTCACGTCGACGCTCGCGAACGGCGGCGCCGGCCTCGCGCTCGACGTCGGTCCAGCTGGCAACACGAAGTCGGTCGCGGTTCCGCTGACCAACATCGGCGGCGTGACTAGCACGTCGTCGGCCGCGCAGAACGTGCTCGAGACCTACACGCTCAACATGATCACCGGCCCGCGCCGCTCTGGCACGGTCACCCCGATTACCGAGGACGGCACGAACGCGACCTCGTTCCCGAAGCCGCTCGATAACGTCGGCGCGAAGACGTTCTCGGCGCAAGCGTACGCGACGTACGCGCAGACGTTCGTGCGCCAGCTCGACATCCCGGGTTGCACGCCGCCGGCCGGCACGCATCCCCGCGTGTTCGTCGGTCAGCGCCGCGAAGGCTTCTCGGTCAACCTCGGCCAGATCTTCGACCTCGTGAACTTCAACACCACGGGCGCGGGCGGGCTCGCGAACGTCGTCGGTGCCGAGGATCAGAACCTCAACACGCTCAACAACAAGAACGTCACCACGATCGCGCTCGAGGTCCCTGCGACCTGCTTGCAGAAAGCGCCGTCGACGATCATCGGCGCGTGGACGACCGCGAGCGTGCGCCAAGCGCGCGTGCTCAACCCGACGCCGACGTTCACGACGCCGTCGCGTGAAGGTGGCCCACTCGTCCAGGTGTCGCGCCTCGGCATGCCGCTGGTCAACGAAGTCGTGATCGGCTTGCCCGACAAGGACAAGTTCAACGCGAGCGAGCCGAAGGACGACGGTCAGTTCGCGAACTACGTCACGAACCCGACGCTGCCCGAGTTGCTCGAGATCCTGTTCGGCGGCGCTGGCGTGCGCGCGCCCAACAACTTCCCGCGCGCTGACCTGGTCGCCGCGTTCCTCACCGGTGTCACCGGTGTCAACGCGAACGGCTCGACCGCCGAGTACGTCCGGTTCAACACCGCGTTCGCAGCGACGCCCGCGAACAAGCAGAACAACTTCGTCGCCGTCGGTTGCTTCGACGCGCCGACCGCATCTGCTGGCGCGGCGCTCGACACGAACAACGCGGACTGCGATCCGAACGGCTTCCCGAACGGCCGCCGGCCGGGTGATGACGTCGTCGACATCGAGATCCGCGTCGCGATGGGCGCGCTGGTCGACACGACCGACGCGGTGACCGGCGGCTGCATCCACGCCGGCCAAGCAGGCTGCTTGCCGTACGGCGACGGCGCTGGCGTCAACGCGCTGCAGATCGGCGGCGCGAGCGCGAGCCTGGCGTACTTCGACACGTCGTTCCCGTACCTGCGCGCGCCGAACGGCGGCTCGCCGTAACAAACGCACGCGTCTGAGCTCGAGCCCGTCGCACCGCTTGTGCGGCGGGTTTTTTGCGTGGCAAGCTGCCGGGCATGAAGCTCGCCATCCCCGTGTCTGCTCACGATCACGTTCAAGGGGCCGCGACCGCGGCGGTCACGCTCGTCCAGTACGGCGACTACGAGTGCTCGTACTGCGGGCGCGCGTATCCGATCGTCAAGGCGGTGCAGAAAGCGCTCGGCGCGAAGCTGCGGTTCGTGTTTCGCAACTACCCGCTGACCCAGAGCCACCCGCACGCGCTGCACGCCGCCGAGGTCGCAGAGGCGGTCGCGCTGCATCACGACTTCTGGGCGATCCACGACACGCTCTATCAACACCAAGCGGCGCTGGACGATCGCAGCCTGCTCGGCTACGCGCGGCAGCTCGGCCTCGATCCGGACAAGATCGCGACCGAGGCGTCGGGCGAGGTCGTGATGGCGCGCATCAAGGGCGACGTCGAAGGTGGCGATCGCAGCGGCGTCACCGGCACGCCCGCCTTCTATATCAACGGCGTGCAGCACACCGGGTCCTGGGACTACGAGCCTCTGCTCGGCGCGCTCGAGCGCTCACTCCACTGACCTGGGTTGTGCAGCTCGTCACTTGGTAAACCACCGTATAGAACCGAGTTTTCCGTCGAGCGGCGACGCCGAGCTCACAGATCGTGGTATTCCGATCGCCAAGTCGACCGTCGTATCTCGACGGGTTTGCTCGGAGGATTTGGATGCGCGCAAGAGTCGTCGCTGCTGCGTCTGTGTTTGCGTCGGTGATCGGATGTGGATCGTCGAATCCCGGCCCGTCACTCACGATCTCGCCGTCGAATTCCGACGGCACCTATCAGGTGAGCGGGCCTACCGACTTCGCCGCCACGCTGGTCAACAGCGACGAGGCCGTGACGTGGACGGTCACCGGTGGCGGAACGCTGTCGGCCCCCAGCGGGTTGCATGTCGTGTTCATGCCTCCGACCGGCACCGGTGCGGAGACGCTGACCGCGACGACGCCGAGCGGCCTGACCGCGACGGTGATGCTGACCTCGGCGCCCGAGACGCTCACCGCCGGAACGATTCCGGTGCTGACCGCGCCGGTCACCGTGCAGTACGACGCCGAGGACATCCCGCACATCAACTGCGCCGCCGCGAACGATTGCCTCGCGGTCCAAGGCTACTTGCAGGCGCGCGACCGACTGTTCCCGATGGACTTCTTGCGCCACGTCGCGCGCTCGAACCTCGCCGAGATGATCGGGCTCGACGGTCTGTCGCAAGACGTCCAGCTCCGCACGATCATGATCACGCGCGCCGGTCATCGGCTCGAAGACGACCTCGTCGCCGCGATGGACCCGGTGACCGCCGCATCGCTGTCCGCGTTCACCGCCGGCATCAACGCGTACTTCGCGCAGCTGCGGGCGACCTCGGGCTCGACGCCGCTCGGCGGCGAGTACGCCCAGCTGCCGTATCGCATCACGCCGATGGATCTCGCGGACTGGTCGAATCAAGACACGTGGGCGCTCGCTCGCCTGCAGCAGTTCCAGCTGTCGGAGGGGATCGATGAAGAATCGTCGTACGGCACGTTCGCCGCGGCTTACGGGCCGGGCGGCCCGCTCCAGGACCTCGCCAAGATCAACGCATGGATCCGCGCCGCCGCGCCGCCGACCGAGCAAGCGCACACGCTCGCGCCGCAGCCGTTCTCGTTCGCCGCGCAGCAAGCGCCGACGAAGCCGCCGACGAGGTCGTTGGCCGGGTGGCAGAATCTATTGGCGCAGGCGCACGCGTCGTCGCAGGCGCTGCGCGCGAAGCTGCGGCCGATCGGCGCCGCGGTCGGCTCGAATAACTGGGTCGTCGCCGGCGCGAAGTCCGCGACCGGCGCCGCGATGGTCGCGAACGATCCGCACCTCGGCCTGCAGTATCCGCCGCTGTTTCACCTATCGGTGATGACGTCGTCGAACCCGGCCGACAACCTGAACCTCGCCGGCGGCGCGTTCCCGGGCATCCCGGGCGCGCTCGTCGGTCGCGGTGCGAACGTCGGCTGGGGCGTGACCGTCGTCGGCTACGATGTCACCGATCTCTATCTCGAGCAGTTGCTACCGCAGGCGAGCTGCCCGGGCGGCCTCGCCGGCCCACCGTGCGTGTTGTTCAAGGGCGCGCCGGTGTCGACGATCCCGGTGCCGGAGACGTTCAACGTCCGCGTCGGTCCTGGCCCGACCGGGCTGGTCAACGCGGTCACGCTCGGCGCGTTGTCGGCCTCGCAGTCCGTCGTCGTGATCGTGCCGCACCACGGTCCGATCATCCAAGCGGATACCACCACCGGTAAAGCGGTCAGCGTGCGGTGGACCGGCCAAGAGGGCAACACCCAGGACCTGAAGGCGATCTACGGGCTCAACACCGCGACCGATGTCGATGCCGCGATCGCCGCGCTCGCAAACTTCTCGACCGGCGCCCAGAACTTCGTGCTCGCCGACGACAAGGGCCACATTGCATACGACCCGCACGCGCTCGTGCCGGTGCGCAACTTCGCCGACGCGCGCGTCGTCGGCCCGTCGAACGTCCAGCCGCCTTGGTTCCCGCTCCCCGGCACCGACGGTAGCGCCGAGTGGGGCGATGGCGTCTCGAACTGCGCCTCGGCGACCGCAACTCCGGTTCCGGCGACGTGCTGGACCGCCGATGCGGTGCTGCCACAGGGCAAGGATCCGGCGAAGGGCTACTTCTTCACCGCGAACGCCGATCCGACGTACCCGTCGGTGTCCGACGACAACAACCCGCTCGCACACCCGCCGTATCTCAGCTTTGACTGGGATGACTCGACCGGGTTCCGTGCGACGCGCATCGACCAGATGCTCGACGCCGCGATCACCGCGCACGGCACCGTGTCGCTCGACGACATGGAAGCGATCCAAGCGGATCACATGTCGCGCCCGGGCAAGGTGTTCACCGACATCATCGCGGCGCTCCCCGCCGCCACCGACCCTTCCGACACCGCCGCGCGCGCGATCCTCGCGCAGTGGGCGACGAACGGCTGGGATTGTCCGTCGGGCCTACTCGGCAGCGACCCGGCTGCGAGCCCGATCGATACGACACCGGCGGTGATGCAGAACTCCGAAGGCTGCTTCTTGTTCCATGCGTTCCTGCGCAACCTCGGAACGAACGTCTTCACCGACGATCTCGCGCTGATCGGCCAAGGCGTCGACGGACTGCAGGCGATGAAGGCGTTCATCTACATGATGTCGCTGCCCGCAAACAGTCCCGGCGCTACGTTCTGCAACGACGTCGACAGCACCGGCGCGACGATCGCCACTCACTCGTGCGCCGAGCAGATCGTGACCGCACTGATCGAGACCTACGACCAGCTGACGTCGCGGATCGGCCAGCCGACGGATTGGGTGTGGGGCAAGGTCCACACGATCACGCCGGTGCCGCTGCTCGCGCTCGTCACGACCAACTACGAGCCCGGCCCGTTCGCGCGGCCCGGTGGCTCGTTCACCGTCGATGTCGGCACGCCGTCGATCTCGACGAACGACGGTCTGTCGTTCCCGTACGGCGCCGGTGGCAACGTCCGCCACATCTCGGTGATGAGCCCGACGACGCCGCAGATCGAGATGCAGCTGCCCGGCCCCGAGCGCGATGGCCCGTATATCAACATCGGGCCCGATCTGCTCGGTCAGTGGGTCTCGAACACGTACTTCCAATTCGCATTCGGCACGACCGCCGGCAACGCCGCCGCCGTTTCCACCCAGACGTTTAGCGCCCAATGAGAGGTCTATCGATGATCCGCCCCCTCCTCGCCACTGCGCTGGTCCTCGGCGCGTGCCAGCCGGATATTACGAACACTCCGCCGACGCCGTTCGTCACCGCGGTGTTCGATCCGACGACCGCGTCGATTCCCCTGCCCAACGACTTGGTGTTCCTCAACCCGTCGAACAGCGTGTGCCCGCCGCCGGCGAACACGTTGCCGGCCGGCTCGCCGCCCGCGTGCGCGCAAGCCGAGTTGCTCGACGCGTTCAACGGCGCTTTCCCGAGTGACCAGGCGATCTCGGTGACGATCGACTTCACCGAGACCACGTTCGACTCGTCGGGCGTCGCGACGAACAGCGCGCCCGATCTCGATCTGACGTCGTTCACGCCGTCGACCTACTTCGTCTACGGCCGCGACGGCGACGGCACCGGCGAGATCGCGATGGACCCGATCCAAGCGACCGACTACGTCAAGTCCACTGATCACGGCGAGCTGACCCTGCACCACGCGAACAACCAACCGTGGGCGCCCGGAACGTACGCGGTGCTCGTGCGCGGCGGCGACAACGGCGTGAAGACGACCGATGGCCTGCCGGTCAACCCGTCGCAGATCTTCTACTTGCTCGCACAGGGCAAGGACCTCATCGATCCGGCGAACAACGGCCTACTCCGTGCCCAGCTCGGCTCGGAAGAGGCGGCGCAAGCCGAGGGCATGCAGCTCAACGCGGTGATCAGCATGTACAACCAGGTCGCGTTCCCCGCAGCCGACACGCGGTTCCCGCACCAAGAGCTCGCGATCTTGACGTCGTTCTCGATCGGACCGCTGGTCACGAACGTGACGATCGATCCGGCGCGCAGCCTCGTGCCGCTGCCGATCGATCTGTTGCGCGATCCGTCGACCGGCAAGCTCAGCGCGCTCGCCGCCTGCACGTTCGCGGGCTCGTCGCTCGCCGCCGACGGCACCTGCCCGAGCGCGGCCGCCGCGGGCTTCGAAGCGCTCGACGGCTTCTCGACGACCGGTGCGATCCTCGCGCCGACGTCAGATCTGATCGATGCGACCACGGTCGACGCGACGTCGCTGCTGTTGTTCGACCTGACCGATCCGGCGAATCCGGTGCAAGTCGCGCCGAGCAGCTTGGTGCTCGAGCCGTGCGAGTTCACGTCGGCGTGCGGTTCGCCGACCGCGCTGTCGCCGGTCATCGCGATCCAACCCTCGGGCGCGACCGCAGGCGATCCGACGTCGGTGTTCCGCAGCAAGCCGCTCAAGGACAACACCGATTACGCGGTCGTGATCACGAACGGCGTGCTCGACAAGGCCGGCAACCCGATCGGGCCCGGCACGGTCGCCAAGATCTTGCACTTCACGAACCCGGTGCTCGTCGGTGGCCATTCGGCGCTGTCCGGCATCGACGACGGCACCGCGGCGTCGGTCGAGAAGATGCGACTCCAGCTCGCACCGGTGTTCGCGTCGCTCGCCGCAGGCGGCACCGACTTCTCGAAGATCGGCATCGCGTACACGTTCCACACTCAGACGATCCTTAGCCAGGCGGTCGGGCTCGGCGCGCTGCCCTACGCACCGGGGCTCGTGACCGACGTGCCGGTCGCGTCGACGTTCGGGACCCTGACGCCGGTCCAAGCGTTCCAGAAGTACGGCGTCGATCCGTCGATCCCGCACGGCAATATCTCCGAGGTGCTCGAAGTCGACATCGACACGCTCAACGCATTGTCGGACTTCACCGGCGCGTTCCTGCCGGACCCGACCACCGGCGTCGCCGAACAGATCCACGTGCTGATCACGACGCCGAAAGTGGCCGCGGCTCCGCCGTGTACTGGCCCGCTCGCCGCGTTCGGCAAGTGCGCGCCGATGATGATCTTCCGCCACGGCCTCGGCGGTGGTCGCGCCGACATGCTGACCGTCGCGGATTCGTACGCGGCGGCCGGCATGGTCACGGTCGCGATCGATGCCGCGAAGCACGGCGATCGCGCGTTCTGCACGCCCGGCCAGGTCGGCGTGTGCACCGGCGCCGGCACCTGCACGACGAACCTACCGAGCGGCGCACAAGGCGACGTCAACCCGCCCGGCACGTGCACCACGAGCTACGTCGACTTGCCGGTCAGCCACTCGTGTCTCGGCAACCCGGTGTCGTGTGGTTGGAACGGCGTGAACGGCATCCCGGCCGTGTCCGGCAACTACTTGGTCAGCGCGAACTTCTTCCGCACGCGCGATACGCTGCGCCAAGACATGATCGATCAATCGCAGCTCGTGCGCGCGCTCGCGATCGTGCCCGCCGCGCCGCCGACCGGCAACGCGGTATTCGATCACATGGTCGGCACCGGCGTGATCATCGATCCGACCCTGATTTACTACTCCGGGCAATCGCTCGGCGCGATCCAAGGCGCCGGTGACGTCGCGACTAACCCGCGAATCAGCAAGGCCGGGTTCAACGTCGGCGGTGGAACGATCGTCGACATCTTCACGAACTCGCCGGCGTTCGTGAATCAGACCAACGCGCTGCTCGCCGGCCTCGGCATCGAGCCGGGCACCTCGGCGTACCTCCAGTTCCTCGTGGTCGCGAAGACCGTGCTCGATCCGGCGGACCCGGTGAACTTCGTCGGTCACCTCACGGCGAACACGCTGCCGAACTTGCTCGCGACCGGCAACCAGGCGCCGAAGAAGATCCTGACCCAGATGGCGAACTGCGATCAGACGGTGCCGAATCCGTTCAACCTGATCTACGCCAGCAACGTGCCGACTGGCCCGGAGCCGACCGGCCCGAGCTTCTTCGCGCCGGGCGCCACCGGCACGTTCCAGCTGTTCGTCGGACCGGGCTTCACGCCGGCGTCGTTCGGAACGTGCTCGGCGAACACCGCGGTCGAGCACGGGTTCATCACCGACTGGCTCACGCCGGCACTCACCACCAAAGCGCAGAACGACATCGCGAGCTTCGTGATGGACGACACCCTGCCCCTCAGCGTCGAGCAGTAGGTCTTAACAACCCATGCGCAAGCTCATCATTATCGCGACGACCCTCGTGCCCGCCGCCGCGTTCGCGGGTGGCTACAACATCCCGGACGAGAACGCTCGGACGCTCGGACTCTCGCAGGCGAACCTCGCCGACGAGAACGGCGCCGAAGCGGTCATCACCAACCCCGCCGCCCTCGCCGGCCAGCTCGGACTCGATGTCTCGGCCAGCCTCGAGGCGCTCGACAACCGAACCCAGTGGAGCGATCCGACGCTCGGCTCGGCGAAGCTCGTCAGTCACGTCAACACGCCGCCGCTCGTTGCGGTGTCGTACGGCGACGAGCTGTCGAACGGGATGAAGTGGGGCGTCGGCCTCGGCTTTAGCGTCCCGGCCGGCGGCTCGCTCAAGTGGCCCGACGGTTGGCAGGGCCGCGAGTTCATCCAGAGCGTCGACCAGAAGATCTATCAGTTCGTCGCCGGCGCCGCGTTCCAGCCGGTGCCGTACCTCAAGATCGGCGCGACTTACGTGCGCTACCAGGGTGAAGAGGAGCTGCATCAATCGCTCAACTTCCTCGACCACTACGGCGATGCCGACCTCGGCATGTCGGGTGGCGCGAACGCGTTCGACATCGCGGCCGAGGTCAAGATCCCGACGATTCCGCTCAAGCTCGCCGGCAACTATCGCTACAAGGGCTCGACGCAGATCACCGGCAACGTTCACTTCAGCGACGTGCCGGCGGCGTATCAGACGCTGCTCCAAGATCAGGCCGTCCACGAGCAGCTGACGCTGCCGTCGGAGTTCGAGATCGGCGCCGCGTATTCGGTCGTGCCGAACCTCACCGTGATGGGCACGTTCACGTACGAGAACTGGAGCACCTATCACAACGATACGTTCGTCGGTGACGGCGGCTTTCAGGTCGTCGTGCCGCGCAACTACAGCAACGCGCAGGTCTATCGCCTCGGCGTCGAGTGGGATCACGTGCCGTTCATGCAGCAGCTGACGTTGCGAGTCGGCGCGCTGCGCAGCATCTCGCCGCAGCCGACCGATACCGTGTCGCCGTCGCTCACCGACGGCAACAGCTGGGCGGTGTCGGCCGGCGTCGGGTACGACGTGATTCCGGCGCTGCGCATCGACCTCGGCTACCAGCACGCGATCTTCGACAACGTCACCGCGACCGGCACCGAGACCTTCCCCGGTACGTACAAGACGCAAGTCGACCTGATCTCGCTCGGCGTCAACTGGCGCATCGATCTGCTCGGCCACAACAAGTAGCGTCGAGTCACGCTACGGCGCGGACGCCGCGTCGCCCGACAGCAGATCGTAGGGCGTGCCCGGGCACGGATGGCACAACGGGATCGCGGTCCCGAGCGTGCCGTTCGTGATGTCGACCGGGATCACGGCGTCGAGCGTGCTCGACGTCATGTAGTACTGGGCGTAGACGTTCTGACTGAACATGCCCTCGATCGTCCCGACCGACGGTGCGTTGACGCTGGGCGCGCTGTTGCCGGTCGCGGTGTAGACCGCGTAGAGCTCGGCGTTCGAGTTCGAGAAGTAGTACGAGCCGCCGAACATCGCGCCGACGATGTCACCGCCGGTGATCGGTAGGCCGAGCGCCTTCGTCGTCGGAGTGGCGCCCAGCGCGGCGGGATCGATGAGCAGCAGCTCCGAGGTCGTGCGATCGACCAGGGTCAGCAGCGTTCCCTCGGTCATCATGCCGACGATCTCGTCGGTCGTGATCGCACCCACGTTCGTGACCGAGAACGGGGACAGCGTGATCTCGACGAGGTGACCCGAGCCCGCGGCATAGAGCGTGTTCGCGTCCCAGTACGCGAGCGCGACGAGTTGGCCGAAGCTCGATGCGATCGTGCCTACGGTCGCGACATCTCCAGTCGGGAGATCGAGAGAGAGCACCGCGGTCGGGCCGGAACCGTCGCCGCTGATCAGATAGACGCCGGTCAGCGCGACCGAGCCGCCATCGCCGACCGAGCCGCCATCGCCGGTCGTGCCGCCATCGCCCGAGGTCGTCTCGCCGGCGACGCTGCTGAAGCCGAGCCGACCACAGGCCGCGAGCACGAGGAGCGAGACGCGGCGCACCTCCCCAGTTTCGCACACGCGTCCATCGTCGCGGCCGAGATTGAGCGAGCCTCACGCTACTACGTGAGAACGCAAGAATATTTCTGCGAGCCGGTCGTCTACCGCCGTCGCCGTCAGAGAGGGCTGATGAATGTACCGACGATCATCTTGGCTACCGTCCACGCTCGCGCTGTCCGCATGCATCGCGGCGGGCTGCGCTACCGCGGACGTCGATTCGGCGTCTGACGCGGGCTCGCAGAGCTCGCAAACCGTCCAGCTCCCCGCCGCGCTCGGCGGCGGACAGACCGTGACATCGCAACCGGGCTCGACCGGACCTGCCAGCCATCACGGCCTCGGTGCGACCTACGAGCCGGCAACCGCATCGGACGACGAGCTCGAGCCCTTCGTCGCGCTTCCCAGCAGCGTGGACCTCTCCGCCGAGGCGCCGCCACCCGGCGATCAGGGCGCGACCGGCTCGTGCACGACGTGGTCGACCGCGCACAGCGCTCTCGGCTGGTGGGCGAATCACGACGGCTACGCTGGCGCGACGTTCGCGCCGATGTACCTGTACTCACAGATCGTGAAGGGTCACTGCGACACCGGCTCCAACGTCGCGCACGTGCTGGGCATGATCAAAGCGCACGGCGTCGACACGCAGACCAACTACGAGCCAATGGAGCTCGACCTCGATTGCGGCACCCAGCCGACGAGCGCCGAGAAGACCAACGCGGGGCGGTTCAAGATCAGCGGCTACAGGACGAGCAACCTGACCGGCGGCGTCCAGAAGGCGATCGAGGCGACGATCGCCGAGGGCCGACCGGCGATCCTGAGCATCCAGGTGTATCCAGAGTTCGATAACGCGACCGCCTCGAGCTACCTCGTCGGGCCGCCGAGCGGAAGCGACGTCTCGAGGGGGGGCCACGCGATCACCGCGTTCGCCTACGACTCGGCTGGCGTGTGGATCATGAACTCGTGGGGCCTCGGCTGGGGCAACAACGGATGGGCCGAGCTCAGCTGGGAGTTCGTGAACGGCAACTTCAACGGCGCGGCGAACGTGGGCGAGGTCGATTCGATCACGGGCCTCGCGTTCGAAGCGTCGGACGACAACGCCTCGTGCCCGCTGTGGGCGTTCACCGAACAGTGCGAGGACAACCCGGGCTACATGTTGTCGAGCTGCAGCCTGAGCTGCGCGGACCCGAGCCCGACGTTCAGCGCGCCTGCGAGCTGGTTCCACATCCAGAACGTCGCGCTCGGCTCGAGCTACTCGCTCGACACCGGCGTCATCGCGGCGACGGGGAACTACTCCGGTCAGTACTGGATGCTGAGCCCGCTCGGCGGCGGCTACTACCGGCTCACCAACAGTTTCCAAGGCGCGGGCATGGCGTTCGATACGTGGCAGATGGCGACGACCGGCAACTACAGCGGGCAATATTGGCTGCTCGTCCCGATCACGAACGGCGTGTACCGGCTGACCAACGAGTACCTCGGGCCGGGCACGTCGCTCACCGTCAATACCGCAACGCGCGTGCTCGAATCGGATCCCACCGTCGAGGATCCTAGCCAGTACTGGCGGATCTCCGCGGCCGAGTAGACGGCGCTCGATGTCGAGGATCGCACGAGCATGCGATGCGCGCGCTTGACAATCACGACGCTCGCGGCTCCGATCGGCCCCAAGTGGCATTCGAGGCGAAGACCGTGACGGTCCTGCTGCGCGGTTGGCGCGAGGGCGATCCCGACGCGCTCGATAAGCTCGTGCCGATCGTCTACAGCGAGCTGCGCCGGCTCGCCGCCACGTTCCTCAGCAGCGAGCGACCCGGCCACACGCTGCGACCGACCGACTTGGTGTCAGAGGCGTATCTGCGGTTGATCGGCGCCGAGCCGCACCAGCTCAACGACCGCGCGCATTTCTTCGCGATCGCGGGCCGTAACATGCGCCAGATTCTCGTCGATCACGCTCGCAAGCGCGGGCGCGCCAAGCGCGGTGGCGGCGAGACCCCGGTCACGCTCGTCGACAACGTCGTCGCGGCGGATCGGCCCGAGGCGCTGATCGCACTCGATGACGCGTTGATCGCGCTCGAAGCGATCGACGCCCGCAAAGCCAAGGCGATCGAGCTGTCCTACTTCAGCGGCTTGTCGCAGGCCGAGATCGCCGAGGTGCTCGGCGTCCACGTCAACACCGTCGCGCGCGACCTGAAGCTCGCCGAAGCGTGGATCCATCGTCACGTGCGTGAAGCGACATGACGCCAGAGCGTTGGCAGCGGATCGAAGAGGTGTTCGGCG
>CAZDGY010000028.1:0-18519 GCA_964504685.1 uncultured Kofleriaceae bacterium
GATGATCAGGTCGGCGTCGGGAAATACGGTGAGAGCGGTCGAGAAGTCACCACCCGCGAACGGGTAGATGACCTTCTTTGGCACGTCCTTCGGCACGTGGGCCGCGAAGAACTCGCTCGCCGGCTTGACCCACTTTTCGGCGTAGTCATCCTGCGCCTTCTTGATGATCTCGCAGTGATCGGCGAGCGCGGCTTTGTCGAAGCCATCCGGAGCTGGCACATCGCCACAGGCTCCAACCGCGAGCAGCGCTTTGCCCTCGGCGGTGAAGTCGTGCCCGCCATCAGCGATCGGCGCTTGGGGCGTCGGGTCGGCGGGCTTGGCCGCCGGTGGCGCAGCGTCGGCGACCGGTGCGCTCGAGCCGGAGCCCGAACCAGCCGCGACGGGCTGATCCGAGCCGACTGCGGACGAGCCAGGGCCCGACTTCGTCGACGGAGTGGTCTGCGGAGCACTACCCGCCGAACCGGCACCGCCGGTGGCTGGATCGTTGCCGTGGCACGCCGCGATTACAAGCGCGGCGGTGAGGAGCTTACGCATGGCGGCCCATCATGCAACGAACCGGAGGGATTGGCTATTCCTGGACGAGGTCGAGAATCAAATCGCGTGCCCCGCGGCGCACGGTCAGCGTGATCGCCCGAGCCGCCCCCGGCATCGCAAAGTCGGCCCGATTCGCCACCCGGGTCGCGCCGAGCGCCATCACGACGTCACCGCGCCGCAGGCCGATCGGGCCGTTGCTGACGAGCCTGAGGCCGATGACGTCGCCACCGTCGACGACCGGCGCTGACGCTTTCGCGGCGAGGTCCATGATCACGGCGCGCAGCGTTCGCACCGTAACGAGCTGGCCGTTACAGCTCACGATGTCGGGGTCGTCCGACGGGCAGCGAAACTCGTCGTCGCTCGCGACCCGCGCCGGTGCCGAGTCGAAAGCGCGCCACACTCTGCGCACCGCGACCTGCTGCAGGGCCTTCATCACGGTCTCGCGATCGCTCGCGTCGACGCTGACCGTGACCTGACCGCCCTTGCGATCGATATGGGTGCTCGGCATGCCAGCAACCGCGGTGCGCGCGGCGAGCTCGACTTGGTCGGCATCGCGCGCATCGATCGTGAGCCAGGCCGAGAACGGGGCGGGCCGCAACGCGCCGATCAGATCGCGACCGTCCGACGACGCCGCGAGCGCGATCGGCGCAGTCTCGAGATAACTGCGCGCGCGCTGCCAGCGCGGATCGGCGGCGACCGAGGTCTCGCGGGTCGCGACCGGTGCGCCGGCGCCGATCGTCGCCGACCACAGGCCGGGCGCGATCTCCGACAGCGCGCCGCAATGATGAGGCGTTGCCTGCCCGGCGATCACGAGGGTGACACCGGTCGAGTGGTCCGACGTCAGGCCGACGACCTCGGACGCGAGCGCGGCATCGAGCACGCAGCCGAACCGATCGGGCAGCCCGGGCCGCAGCGCGTCGATCAGCGGGCGCAGGCCCGGATCGGCAAGCGCCCGGCCATCCGCAACCACGACGAGCTCGACCGCGCCCGGCAAGCGCTCGAGCACATCGCGCCGAGCCGGCGGATCTCGGTGGCACGCAGCGACCGCCACCGCGATAGCGAAACGAGCACGCCGCGTCACCCTGAAGTCGTAGCATGCCGTTCCGCGCGCTATGGTCGCGCGATGTCGACCGAAGCCGACGTGCGCGGCATCCTCGAACACTCACCGACGGTCGCGGTGCTCGGCATCCATCGCGCGGTGGAGAAGCCCGCGTTCTACGTGCCGGAGTATCTGCACGACCAGGGCTACCGAGTGATCGGGGTCAACCCAGCGTTTCTCGGCGAGACTCTGTTCGGCGAGCCGGTGCGCGCGACGCTTGCGGAGCTGACCGAGCCGATCGACCTCGTCGACGTGTTTCGCCGGGCCGAGGCGATCCCGGCGCACCTCGACGACATCCTCGCGATGCGGCCTCTGCCGAAGGTCGTGTGGTTCCAGCTCGGGATCACGAACGATGACGCCGCAGCCGAGCTGGAGCGCGCCGGGATCATCGTGATCCAGGACCGCTGCACGCTCGCCGATCATCGACGGCTCGGGTTGGGCGCTCCGCGTCGCCCTAGATAAACCGACCATCCGGCCGGTATCTACGGTGTGGCCGGCAAGCAGGTCCTAGTCGTCGATCGAACTGCGCAGCTGGGTCAGCGCGACAACGGCTTCGACCGCGCGCTCGCCGGACAAGCCGAGATGGTGCGAGGGCATGTCGCCGATATCCGCACGCGGATCGCGGCGCACGACGCGTGTGCGCAGCAGGCGGTCGAGCAAGTCGCGCACACGCTCGCCGCCGCACAAGTGATCGAGAAGCTCGCGCGGCAAGCGAAGTTGCTCGCACTCAACGCGCGGATCGAATCAGTCCGCGGTGGTGAGCGTGCGCGAGGCTTCGCGGTGATCGCCGAAGAGATGACCCGGCTGTCGACCGCGGTCGCAGCGACGAACGACACGGTGCAACGCCTCGCCGGCTCATTGGGCGGACTACTCCCGAAGATGGCGGAACAAGCGCACGAGCTCTCGGAGCGCGCCGATGCGTTCTCGAGCGAGGCCGGCCGCCGGCTCGGCGAGCTCGATCGCCAAGTCGCAGCGTTGCGCGGCGATGTCGGGTCGCCCCCGAGCGGCGCGGGCGACGACGCGCTCCCGTGACCGAGCCGACCTGGCGAGGTGTAGGTCTCGCGGCGCGATCCCCATTGTCGGACGAGCCCCCCCCTCGATCTCTCGGACGCGCGGTCGATTCAGCAGATGGAGCGCCGATGCCTCGGATCCTGACAGTCGATGATTCTCTAACGATTCGCAGCCTGATCGCTCGGCAGATGACCGAGCTAGGCCACGAGGTCGAGCACGCCGAAGACGGTCAACAAGCGCTGACCAAGCTCGAGACGATGACGGTCGATCTCATCCTGCTCGACGTGACGATGCCGGTGATGGACGGACCGACGATGCTCGGCAAGCTTCGCCAAACCGGCAACCGCACGCCGGTGATCATGCTGACGAGCGAATCGAAGCGCACGATCGTTTCGGGCGCGGTCAAGCTCGGGATCGAGGACTACATCCTCAAGCCGTTCAAGCCGGAAGAGCTGCGCGCGAAGGTCGGCAAGGTGCTGCGCACCGAAGTCGCAAAGTCCGCCGCGGATGCGCCGGTCGAGCCGTCGCCGAACGCGTCGCCCGGCGAGTCGGTCGCGGCCGCGAAGACAGCCAGCCACGACATCCTCGTGATCGACGACATGGAGAACGTGCACAAGAAGTTGCGCGCTCTACTCCCGGAGGCGATCAGCCTCGACGGTGCGACGAGCGCGAAGGATGCACTCGCGCTCGCCCAGGAGCGCGCCTACAAGGTCGTGCTGATCGACATGGTGATGCCCGACGTCAACAGCATCGCGCTGATGAACCAGTTGCGCCGGATCGCACCGCGCGCTGCGATGGTCGCACTAGCGCTGCGCACCGCGAATGACCTCGCGTCGGAGGTCAAGGCCGCCGGGTTCGACGACTTCGTGTTCAAACCGTTCGCCGCGGACGCCCTCGACGACCTGGTGGCAAAGCACTTCGATAGCAACGATCTTGTCGCGGTCGAGGCGAACGCGATCACTTGTGGCGGGTACGGCGGCAAAGAAGATCGCGTCGAGCGCTACTTCACGCGGATGAAGGCGATGTGCCGAGACGCGCTCGAGGAGATCGCATCGGCGTGCTACGAGGACGCGATCCTCGACATCGCAGCGGTGCCGGCCCACGGCGATCGCGCGGTGCGGTTCGTGATCGATGTCGACAAGGAAGCGAAGCGCCTCGGCATCGCGTTGCGCTTGGTTGGCGGCAGCGACGTGCGCAAGACGATGGGCTCGGTTGTGGACACCGCATCGATGCCGTTCTTCGACAGCGTCGGTGAAGCGCGGAGTGCAGCATGATCGCGGCAGCAACCCTCGGCGACAAGATCCAGAAGATCGTGCTCGCAAAGATCGAGACCGGGAAGCTGTCGTTGCCGGCGATGCCTCAAGTCGCGGCAGAGTGCCTCGAATTGCTGCGCGATCGCGACTTCAGTCAACGCAAGCTCGTCGCGCGAATCGAAACCGAGCCGCTGCTCGCAGCGCTGCTGATCCGCAACGCGTGCTCGGCAGCGTATGCGGGCGCAGTCGCGGTGACGACGCTCGATCAGGCGGTCACGCGAATCGGCGCGCAACGAATCAAGGCGGTGATCGTCGAATATGCGTCGCGCGAGTTATTCCAATCGCGTGAGCCGAAGATCTCGGCGGAATGCCGTCGCGTGTGGGACCACTCGATCGCAGTCGCGCAGCTCGCGCGCGATCTCGGCGCATTGACCGGCGGTGCCGCAGGCGACACGTGCTACCTCGCCGGCCTATTGCACGATGTCGGCAAGCCGATCGTGGCCGCGATGTTGCTCGAAGCGGAGCGCGGCGTGAAGGCGGGCTCGAGCTGGATCGACCCGGCGGCATGGTCGTCGACGATCGACGCGGTGCATCGCCAGGTCGGCGTCGCAGTCGCGATCCAATGGAAGCTACCTCCTGAGATCACGAGCGCGATCCGCGATTGCAACGACTACGATACCGATCAGCGCGACGGCATCGCGAACATCGTCCGGCTCGCCAACGCGCTCGCGAAGCGCGCAGGCTACACGACCGGTCCGGTCGACAACGCCGACGTCGAAGCGCTGATCATGATCGGGCGCTCGATGATCGGAACGAACGACGACGTGCTCGATGGGCTGACCTCTGGCCTCAAAGATCGCCTGACCGCGGTCGCTTGAGCCCGGCAGGTTCCGGCCGATTCAACGATCGTCATGGCGACCGTCTCGGCACAGGACGATGAAATCGTCCGCGAGTTCGTCGTCGAGGGTCACGAGAACCTCGACCGGCTCGAGCGCGAGCTTGTCGCATATGAACGCGAGGGCGCCACGCCCGACCGGATCGCGTCGCTGTTTCGCACCGTGCACACGATCAAGGGCACGTCCGGATTCTTTGGCTTTGCGCGCCTGCAACGTCTGACCCACGCCGCCGAGCAAGTGCTGTCGAAGATCCGCGACGGCGAACGCGCTCTCACGCCCGCGATCGTCACCGCGTTGCTCGATGTGGTCGACGAGACTCGGATGTTGCTCGCGTCGATCGAGGCGGTCGGCGCAGAGGACGAGCGCAATTGCGACGCGTTGATCGCGACGCTGTGCCACCTCGCCGACGGCGAGCCGGTCGCCGCCGAGGCCACCGAGCCGACGGTGGCCGAGACGCCGGTCAGCGACGCGTATGTCGAGAGCACCGTCCGCGTTGCGATCGCGGTCGTCGATCGCCTCGTCGATCTCGCGAGCGAGCTCGTGCTCGCGCGAAATCAGATCGCACGACTGAGCGCGGCGCGGCGCGATCCGGCGTTGACTGCAGCGACCCAGCGGCTCGATGCAGTGGCGTCGGCGTTGCAAGACAGCGTGATGCGAACCCGCATGCAACCGATCGGCTCGGTGTGGGCCAAGTTGCCGCGTCTCGTGCGCGACCTGGCGAGCGAGCTCGGCAAATCGGTGCGGCTCGAGCTCGCAGGCGAAGACACTGGACTCGATCGCACGGTGCTCGACGCCGTGCGCGACCCGCTTATCCATCTCGTGCGCAACGCGATCGACCACGGCGTCGAATCACCCGAACATCGCCAAGAAGCGGGAAAGCCGGCCGAGGCGGTCGTCGAGCTGCGCGCTTCGCATGAAGCCGGCCGAGTCACGATCGAGCTGCGCGACGATGGCGCCGGCATCGATCCCGCGCGCGTGCGAGCAAAGGCGATCGAGTGCGGCATGGTCACCGCGGAAGCCGCGGCGCGGATCTCCGACGTCGATGCGATCCAGCTCGTGTTCGCCCCCGGATTCTCGACCGCCAAGAAGGTGACGCGCGTATCGGGACGCGGCGTCGGCATGGACGTGGTCAAGACCAACGTCGAAGCGATCGGAGGCACGGTCGATGTCGTGAGTTGCGTCGGTGCCGGCACGTGCGTGCGGATCGAGATGCCGCTGACCGTCGCGATCATCCCGGCGTTGATCGTCCACGTCGATCGCGCGCGCTATGTGATTCCACTCGCGAAGATCGTCGAGCTCGTTCGGGTCGAAGCGAGCAGTCCTGCGTTCGCGCGCGTCGTCGCATCACCGGTATTCCGGCTCCGCGGTAGCGTGTTGCCGGTCGTCGATCTCGGCCGACTCTTCGGCGCCACCTCGGCAGACGATTCCGACGGCGACAGCGCGAACGTCACCGTGGTCGTCGTCCAAGACGGCGACCGGCGGATCGCGTTCGTCGTCGACGCGGTCGCCGATAACGAGCAGGTCGTCGTCAAGCCTTGCGGCGCGATGCTCGATCGCCTCGGGGTGTACTCCGGCGCGACGATCCTCGGCGACGGCGAGATCGCGCTGATCCTGGATGTTCGTGGCGTTGCACGACGCGCCGGGCTCGGCTGGAGTCGTGCGGCAGAACGCGCCGCGATGCTGATCGGCGGTCACGCGGCGAGCGGCATCGCCGCACCGAGTGTGCCGGTGAAGGTCGAGCGACCCGCTTGGCTGGTCGCGACCTCGAGCGCGGGCCGTCGGGTCGCGCTCCCGCTCGCCGAGGTCACGCGGCTCGAGGAGCTCGCGCCGAGCGCGATCGAGCGCGCGGGCGATCGCGAGGTCGTCCAGTACGAGGGCCGGCTGTTGCCGGTCGTCCGGCTCGACGGTCCGCACGAGTCGGGCGAGCAACTCACGCTTGTCATCCATGTCAGCCAGGTCGGCATCCTCGTTCACGCGATCGCAGAGCTCGTCGAACAAGCGGTGGTCGTCGATCGCGCGACCGCCGGCCCGGGGCGATTCGGCTCGGCGGTCGTCGGCGGACGCGTCGCGGACGTGCTCGATGTCGCCACGCTCGGCGCGAGGCTGGCGGCATGACCGCGACGATGTCTCGGCTGTGCGCGTTTCGTGTCGCCGACCTATGGCTTGGCGTCGACGCGCATCACGTCCAGGAGTTGCTGCGCCCGCAGCCCGTGACGCGCGTCCCGCTCGCCGCTGCTTGCGTCGTCGGCCTAATGAACTTGCGCGGTCAGATCGCGGTCGCGATCGATGTGCGCCTCGCTCTCGGTCTCCCCGCACGTGCCGCTGGCGACGCGCACATGAACGTCGTTGTCCGCGATCGCGACCACATCGTCGCGCTCGTCGTCGACCGGATCGACGACGTGATCGAGATCGACTTGGGGCTGCTCGAGCCGTTGCCCAGTGGTCCGCGCGCGATCGTCGCGCTCTACAAGCTCCCTGATCGGCTGTGCCACGTCGTGGACATCAGTCGCTTGCTCGCCGTTGGAGGTTCGTCATGACTGCAAGAGTCGTTCGCACGAGGGTTCTGGGCTATTCGATCGCGCTGTCATGCACGCCGCTTGCGGTGGTCGCGATCGTCGTCGCTGCTCACGGCGATGCGACCGGCGCGTTGCGCACATCACTTGCCGCCGCGGTGGCGGCAGGCGCGGCGTTCGCCGTACTCGGCGCGGCGTGGCTCGCGCGGTTTGCCGCCAAGCCGATCGCGGCTGCATTGGCCGATGCGGAGCGGTCACGCGCCACGGTCGCGACCGCAAGCGAGCTGGCGACGAAGTTCGACGACGCGTGGGACCAGGTCAAACACACCGGCGATCAAGTGTGCAGCGGAGCCGAAGCGACATCGCGCGAAGCTCGTCACGTCGCGACCGCGTGGGATCAAGTCGGTCGCAGTGTGCAGACCGTCGCGACCGGCACCGAGGAGATGACCGTGACGATCCGCGAGATCGCGAAGAACGCAGCCGAAGCGGCGCGGGTCGCGACCACCGCGGTGACGAGCGTGCATCGCACGAACGAGCTCGTCGCGCGGCTCGGCGAATCGAGCCAAGACATCGGCAAGGTGTTGCGCATCATCACGTCGATCGCCGAGCAGACAAACCTGCTCGCGCTCAACGCGACGATCGAGGCCGCGCGCGCGGGTGAAGCCGGCAAGGGCTTCGCCGTCGTCGCGAACGAGGTCAAGGAGCTCGCGAAAGAGACCGCGCGGGCGACCGAGGACATCGGCCGCAAGATCGGCGCGATCCAAGCCGACACCGGCGACGCGGTCGCATCGATCGGCCAGATCACGATGGTGATCGCCCACATCAACGAGATCCAAGGCGCGATCGCGAGCGCGGTCGACCAGCAGGCCGCAACGACGAACGAGATCGGCCGCAGCCTGCACGAGCTCGCGCAGGCGTCGACCGAGATCGTCGGCAGCGTGACCTCGGTGTCCGCGGCGGCGAAGTCCACTGCCGAATACGCCGACCAGACCCGCGCGGGTGCGGTGATGCTCGCGAAGATCTCGCACGACATCGGTGGCGTGCTCCGCGAGAAGCCGGCGGCCGGTGACCGAGCGAGCAAACCCGCGCGCTCACCGTCGATCCCGATGCCAACGCTTGGCCAGGCGCGGTAATGACCGAGCCGTTGCGCGTGCTCGTCGTCGACGACTCGGTCGTTGCTCGGCGAATCGTCGTCGAGGCGCTCGCGGGCGATCCCGCGTTCGCACTCAGCGATGCGGCGAGCGGCAAGATCGCGCTTGCGCGACTCGGAGCGCAGCGATTCGACGCGGTGACCCTCGACGTCGAGATGCCCGAGATGGACGGCATCGCGACGCTCGGCGAGATTCGTCGCCGTCACCCGACCTTGCCGGTGATCATGCTGAGCGCGCTGACGCGGCGCGCGGCGGCGGTCACGATCGATGCGCTGACCCGCGGAGCGACCGACTACATCGCGAAGCCCGATCGAGCGGGCAGCCCGGCGGAGGCGCGCGAATATGTCCGCAGTCAGCTCGTTCCGAAGTTGCGCGCGTTGTTCGGCGACCGTGCGCACGTACTCGACGCACCGGCGACGACTCGCCTCGCACCGCACCGGATCGATGTAGTTGCGATCGGTGTGTCGACCGGTGGTCCGGCTGCCCTCGCTGAAGTCGTATCGACGCTACCGGCTGGGTTTCCGACGCCGCTGCTGATCGTCCAGCACATTCCGGCGGCGTTCAGCGCAGCACTTGCTTCGCGCTTGGCCGCGTTATCGCAGCTGCGCGTTGCCGAGGCGGTCGACGGTGCGCCGGTCGACTCGGGGCAGGTCTGGCTCGCGAGCGGCGATCTCCATCTCGAGGTCGAAGCCGGACCGCGCGGCCCGGTGTTGCGATCGCGGCCAGCGCCACCAGAGAATTCTTGCCGGCCCTCGGTCGACGTGTTGTTTCGCTCGATCGCGGCGGTCTACCGCGCAAACGCGCTCGCAGTCGTGCTGACCGGCATGGGCAGCGACGGCGTTCGCGGGTGCGAGGCCCTGCGCTCTGCCGGGAGCTCGACGATCGTCCAAGATGCGGCCACGTCGGTCGTGTGGGGGATGCCCGGCGCGGTCGCGCGCGCTGGTCTCGCCGAACAGATCCTGCCGATCGATCAGATCGGGCCGGAGATCGCGCGACGGGTGGCGGCGAGCACGCAACGGATCTCGCTCAGGTGATCGGCGCCGCAGAAGTCGAAGTCGTGCAGCAAGTGCTGCGCCGATGTGCAGCGATCGTGCTACCCGCCGGCATGGAGTACGTCGTCGAAGGGCGTCTCGAGCAACTCGCGCGCACGAGCGGCTACGCGAACATCCACGACGTGCTCGTCGCCCTGAGGTCGCAGGCGTTCGGCGATCTGCATCGTCGTCTGGTCGAGGCCTTTGCGGTGAACGAGACGAGCTTCTTCCGCGACGGTCGCCCGTTCGAGTTGCTGCGCACCGACGTGATCCCGCGGCTGATCGAACGCGGCCGCACCGCGTTGAGCGTGTGGTCCGCCGCGGCCGCGAGCGGCCAAGAGGCGTACAGCGTCGCGATCCTCGTGCGCGATCACTTCCCCGAGCTCGCGCGCCATACGACGATCGTCGCCAGCGACATCTCGCGACCGATGTTGACGCGGATCGACGCGGGGACGTACTCGAGCTTCGAGCTCCGGCGCGGGCTCGATCGGGCCCAGATCGCGCGCCACTTCGTCAGCGACGGTCGAGACTTTCGGGTGCGACCCGAGCTGCGAGCGATGCTCGACATCCGCGAGCTTAACCTCGTGAAGCCGTGGCCGACGCTGCCGACGTTCGACATCGTGCTCCTGCGCAACGTGCTGGTGTACTTCGAGCCGCCGACGCGCCGCGAAGTGCTCCGCCGCGTGCGAGCGACGATGGCGCGCGACGCCGAATTGTTCGTCGGTGCAACCGAGAACCTCCTCGCGGAGGGCACGCGATGACCGCTCCGCTGATCGGCGACGAGGCAGCGTGGGTCAACGCGATCCGCAACGCTGCTCGAGAGATCGCGATCTATGCACTCGGCTACACCGGTGCAACTGCGGGCACGCCGGTGCGCGCGGACCGAGCGGCGGGAATGACCGGCGCCGATGTTCCGCTCGTCGGTACTGGCCAGCACTACCGCGTCGCGCTGGTCGCCGCCAGCCCGGCTCGCGACGCCCTCGCTCGCGCGCTGCTCGGTGTCGGTCCGCGTGCCGAGCTATCACCCACGGATATCGCCGACGCGATCGGCGAGCTTGCGAACCAGCTCGCTGGCGTCGTCAAGCGCGGGGTCGTCAAGGTCGTCGGCGAGCTCGTGCTCGGCGTTCCGATCGAGGTCACCGGCGACCTCGAGCCCGAGCAGATTCGAGCGGTGAGCGCCGTGCCGATCACGCTCGGCGCGGTGACCGCGATCGTCTTGGTCAGCCGCCGACCAGCAGCCTGATCCGCTTTGCGAGCTTGCTTGCCGCGACGCCGCGCGCCGGAGCCAAGAAGATCGCATCGTCGCCGGCGATCGTGCCGAGCAACTCGGGGACGCGCGCGCGATCGAGCGTGCTCGCGATGACTTGCGCCGCGCCGGGCGCGGTGTGGATCACCACGAGTGTCCCGTTGTCGTCGATCGAGCGCACGAGGCCGCCGACGACGTCGCGCGGACGGTCCGAACCGTCGCCAAGCTCGTATGATGTGCCACCGCCTTGCACCGATCCGCGTCGAGCGCCGATCCGGGCGAGGTCGCGCGACAGCGTCGCTTGCGTGACGGTGTGGCCCGCAGTCGCGAGCAATGCGCGCAGCTCCTCTTGCGTCGCGATCGCGCGACTCGCGATCAACCGTCGGATCTCGGTGCGCCGAGCCGCGGTACGCGTCATGGCGTGATCAGCGTCCCGACGCCGCGGTCGGTGAACAGCTCGGCGATCAGACTATGCGGGGTGCGGCCATCGATGACGTGAACACGACCGACGCCCGCGCCGAGCGCCTTGATGATCGCCTGCGTCTTGACCTTCATGCCGCCGGTGACCTCGCCGGTCGCGAGCTTGCGATCGAGATCCGCGATCGTCAGATCGGTGACGAGCTCGCCGTGCTCGAGGATGCCGGCCACGTCGGTCAGGTACACGAGCTTCGGCGCGCGCAACGCGATCGCGATCTCTGCGGCCGCCGAGTCCGCGTTGACGTTGTAGCTCTGACCGTCATCGCCGCCCGCGATCGGCGAGATCACCGGCACGTAGCCCTGGCCGAGCAGCATCTCGAGCACCGCCGCATTGACGCTCGTGATCTCTCCGACCTGGCCGAGGTCGCGGCCGTGATCGGCTCTAAGCTTCTTGGCGCGCAACAACGCGCCGTCTTTGCCCGACACACCCATCGCGTGACCACCGTCGAGGTTGAGTAGCGTCACGAGATGCGAGTTGATCCCGCCGAGCACCATCTCGACGATCTTGATGTCACCCTGCTTCGTGACGCGCACGCCATCGATGAACTCCGGCTTACCGCTGCCGAGTTGCTCGAGCGTCTTCGAGATCTCTGGGCCCCCGCCGTGGACGACGATCGGCCGCAGACCGACCGACCGAAGCAGCTTGATGTCATCACAGAACGACTGCTCGAGCGCGGGCTTGGTCATCGCCGCACCGCCGTACTTGACGACGCAGCGCGTGCCCGAGAACCGGGTGATGTACGACAGCGCTTCGACGAGCAGCGTGCGATTGAAGCTCGGGCTGTAGTTCGTGAGCCGATCGTCCTTCGCGAGCTGGCCGTCGGCGTTCTGGACGATCAGCGACGTGTAGTCGGCGTTGATCTTGACGTAGTCGTACGACAGGTCGCAGCCCCACGCGGTGGCGGCGGCACCACCGGACGCGAGCTCGACCTCGATTCGCACCTCGGGTGCGCGCATCTTCGAGCGCAACGCAGCCGGATTCGCGAGCACGGGCTCGGCGGCGAACACGGTGACGCCTTGGATCTTCACGATCGCGGCGTGTGGATCGATCGCGTAGCCCTGGGACCCAGCGCGCGCTCCGACGGTCGCGAGGATCCGCCCCCAGTTTGGATCGGCGCCGAAGATCGCGGCCTTGACGAGTGACGATGCAGCGATCGACCGCGCGATGTCTCGAGCGCTCGCGACATCGGGCGCGCCGGTGATCCCGACCTCCAGCGTGCGAGTGGCCCCTTCGCCGTCGCTCGCGACGTCGCGGGCGAGCTCGATGCATAGCTCGGACAGCGCCGCGGTGAACGCGTCGAGGTCGCTGCCCAGGTCGGTGATCGCCGGATTGCCAGCAACGCCATTCGCGAGCGCGATGATCGAATCGTTGGTCGACATGTCGCCGTCGACGACGAGGCAGTGAAAGCTCGGCTCGATCGCCGCACGTAGCGCACGGTCGAGGAGCGCCGGCGCGATCGCAGCGTCGGTCGTGATCACCGCGATCATCGTCGCGAGCTGTGGCGCGATCATCCCCGAGCCTTTCGCGATCGCCGAGATCGTGACCGCAACGCCACCGAGCTCGAGCACGCGATATGCGAGCTTCGTGCGGGTGTCGGTCGTGAGGATGGCCTCGGCCGCGGGCTCGGGCGCGCTCGCCAATGCGGCGACCAACCCCGGCGCTGCAGCGATGATCTTTGCAGCCGGCAAGCGCGCTCCGATCACGCCGGTCGATGCGGTGAGCACGGCATCGGTAGACGAACCGAGTGCCGCGGCGAACGCTTCGCGAATCGCCCGCACGTCGGCGAGCCCAGCCGCGCCGGTCAGCGCGTTCGCGTTGCCGCTATTGACCACGACCGCGCGAATTGCCGGCGCTGGCACGCGCGGCTCTGCGTCGAGGATCGGTGCAGCCTTCGCGCGATTCACCGTGAACACCGCGGCGGCCGCCGCCGGAGGGTCGCTGACGATCAACGCGACGTCGCGCCGAACCGGTTTGAGTCCGGCATGGGCGCCGGCGAAACGAAATCCCTGCGGTGTCTTCACGGCGCGTTGCTCCGTAACGTGTCGAGGCCTGCGGTCTCGGGCATTCCCAACATCAGATTCGCGTTCTGAACCGCTTGGCCGGCGGCGCCTTTGACGAGGTTGTCGATCGCCGCGATCACGACGACCGCGCGCCCGCTCGTGGCGACACCGAGCACGCAGCGGTTCGTACCGACGACCGCGCGCAGCGTCACCGCGTCGGGACCTGCCGCGACCGTCACGAACGGCTCGGTCGCATAGCGCTCGAACGCCGCGGCGATTGCCGCTGGATCGCAGCCCGCGGTGAGCTCGGCGTGACAGGTCGCGAGGATGCCGCGGCGAATCGGCAACAGGTGCGGCACGAACACGAGGTCGCGAAGCCCCAGCGCTTGCTCGATCTCCGGGACGTGTTGGTGGTGCAAGGCGCGATACGCGTGCACGTCGCCTTCGACTTCGGCAAAGCTCATCGCCTCGGTCGCGCGCCGGCCCGCGCCGGTGACGCCCGACATCGCGTCGACGACGAGCCGGTCACCGACCAGCCCACGCAGCGGTGCGAGCGCGAGCTGGACCGCGGTCGCGTAGCAGCCCGGATTCGCGACGAGCCGCGCGCGTGCGATCGCGGCCCGCGCGCCGAGCTCGGGCAGGCCATAGACCGCTTCGCCGAGCAGCTCCGGATGTGCGTGAGCGAAGCCGTAATGCGTCGGATACGCGGTGGCGTCGCGCAGACGATATGCACCCGACAGATCGACGATCCGCGCGGACGACCGAACGAGCGCCGCGACCGATCCATGGGACACCTCGGCCGGCGTCGCGCAAAACACGAGGTCGCAACCTGCAGCCGCTTCGACGCCCGCGTCGGGCGCGACGTAGGGCAGCGTCGCGCCCGCGATTCCCGCGCGCTGCTCGACGCTGTCTCCTGCCCAGCGATCGCTCGACGCCACTGCGAGCTCGAAGCTGGGATGCAACGCGACGATCCGCGTCAGCTCGATCCCGGCGTAGCCGGAGGCGCCGAGGATCGCGACCGAGCGCTTGCCGGGTTGCATAGTGGATGCATGTTTATGCGATTTATATGCGTTTCCGCAAGCCTGAAGTTGAGGCGACAGCGCACACCTATCGCTGGCACGCACCGTGCTCCTACTAGCCGCATGTTGGACAAGATCACAGCTCGTCAACTCATCAAGCCCCACATGGTTATCGAGTGTTCGCCCGACGGCGAGCTCGGCACCGTCGACCACATCTCGAACAACGGGACGATCGTGCTCGCCCCAGAGAACGGCGAAGCACATCAGATCCCGCTCGACTGGGTGTCCTCGGTCGACCAGGTGGTCCACCTCGAATGCGCCCTCGAGGACGCTAGGCGGGACTGGGCATCCGCGCCCGGCCCTCGAAAGTGGTAACACCGCCGCTGCCGTGCGCGTGTTGGTCCAGCATCGGAGCCGCTATGTGTATCCGCGCGCAGCCTCGCTCGGGCCACAGACGATCCGCTTGCGGCCCTGCGATCACGCGCGCGCGCGCATCGAGAGCTATCGGCTCGATGTCGACGGCGGCGGCGATCACCGCGTGCATTGGCAACGCGACCCCCACGGCAACCATGTAGCGCGCGTTACGTTCAAGGCCGGGCACATGACGCGCGAGCTCGCGATCACGGTCGAGCTGGCGATCGATATCCGGCCGGTCAACCCGTTTGATTTCTTCGTCGACGACAGCGCGCGCACTCAGCCGTTCTCGTACGGCGACGCGAGCGAGCTCACCGCATTTCTAGATGTCCGCGACCCAGCGCTACACATGGGCGAGCGCGCCCGTGCGCTCGTGCACGGTTTGCCGGAGCGCGGTGACACGATCGCGTTGCTCGTCGAAGTGAATCGGCGCGTCGGCGAGCACGTGCGTTACGTCATTCGCGACGAGCCCGGGATCTGGACGCCAGAACAGACGCTGGAAGCCGGTCGCGGCAGCTGTCGCGACAGTGCCGCGCTGCTAGTCGCCATCCTGCGCGCACGCGGACTCGCCGCGCGATTCGTCTCCGGCTACCTCGTCCAGCTCGCGGACGAAGGGATGATTCCCGACGAGCCGAAAGGCGTCGATCGCGACGTCGTCGATCTGCATGCGTGGGCCGAGGTCTACGTGCCAGGCGCCGGTTGGATCGGGCTCGATGGTACGAGCGGCCTGTTCGCGGGCGAAGGCCACATCGCGCTCGCCGCGACGGCATCGCCAGCTCACGCCGCTCCACTCGCAGGCACGAGCGATGTCGCGGCGACGTCGGTCGAATTCGCGACGACGATCGGCCGTCTCGGTCACGAAGTTCGCCCGACCGCGCCGTACACCGATGCGGTCTGGCACGAGCTACTCGCCGGCGGCGATCGCGCGGACGCGGCCCTGATCGCTGCGGGACTCGCGGTCACGGTCGGTGGCGAGCCGACGTTCACGTCGCGCGATCCAGATGCGGGCGAAGAATGGCGCGGCGGCGCTATCGGCGAAGACAAGTGGCGACGCGGTCGCGAGCTCGCGAACCGGCTGCGCGATCGGCTCGCGCCCGGCGGCGTCGTCGTCCATCGCATGGGCAAGCACTACCCGGGCGAATCGTTGCCGAGATGGGCGCTCGACATCGTCGCTCGTCGCGACGCAGCCGCGTTGTGGCCGGCGCGCGAGCTGCCGACTGGATCGGCCACCGCGAGCGATGCGCTGCGGCTCGCCGACGCGATCGTCGCGGAGCTCGAAATCACTTCGACGCTAATGCCGGCGTTCGAAGACCCGTGGCCGGTGCTGCTCGCGGAAGCCGAAGTCCCGCCCACGATCGATGCAACGGCCGCGAGCTTGCGCAACTCCGAGGAGCGCCGCCGGCTCGCTGCGATCCTCGATCAGGGAGTCGGCGCGGTCATCGGCTACGTCTTGCCGCTCGACTGCACCGCTCGCGGCGCGTGGCGCACCGATCGCTGGAAGTTTCGCCGCAGCCAGCTGTTCCTCGTTCCCGGCGACAGCCCGATCGGGTTGCGGCTGCCGTTGCGCAGCATCCTCGCCGCGGCAGCGCCGCCGACGTGGGGCGACGAATCGACCGCAGACGATCCGCGGCGCGAACCGCCGCCCGAGCCCGAGCCCGGCGTGCGCACCGCGCTCGCGGTGGAGCCACGCGCTGGCGAGCTGTGGGTGTTCGTCCCGCCGCTGCCGCGGTTCGCGGATTTCTGCGCGCTGATCGCCGCGATCGATCGCGCGCGCTTCCGCGCGAACATCGCGTGTTGCATCGAAGGCTACGGCCCACCGCCTTCGGCAGACCTGGTGAAGTTCGCGGTGACCCCGGATCCTGGCGTGCTCGAGGTCAACGTCGCGCCGACGACGACCTGTCGCGCGTCGGCCGAGCTTCACGCGCAGGTGTTCGAGCTCGCGCTCGCGACCGGGCTTACCGCCGAGCGGTATCTGCTCGACGGCCGCGCGACCGGCTCCGGCGGAGGCCATCACATCACGATCGGTGGCGCTACGCCGGACGCGTCGCCGTGGTTGATGCGGCCTGATCTGCTCGCGAGCCTCGTCACGTTCGTCCAGCATCACCCTTCGCTGTCGTACATGTTCACCGGCTTGTTCGTCGGGCCGACATCGCAGGCGCCGCGCGTCGATGAGGCGCGGCACGATGCACTCGCCGAGCTCGAGCTCGCTCTGCCGCGACTCTACGAATCGCCGCCGGCGTGGCAAGTCGATGCGCTGCTCCGCCACTTGCTCGTCGATGTTGCTGGATCGACTCATCGCGCCGAGATCTCGATCGACAAGCTGTTCGATCCAGGCACGCCGTTCGGTCGCCAAGGCCTCGTCGAGCTGCGCGCGTTCGAGATGCCGCCCCACCCGCGCATGGCCGTGGCACAAGTCGTGCTCGTCCGCGCGCTTGTCGCCGCGTTCGCGGCCTCGGCGTACCGCCACCCGCTCGTCCGTTGGGGCACCGAGCTCCACGATCGGTTCTTGCTGCCGTATTGGATGGCTCGCGATTTCGACGACGTGCTCGCCAACCTCGCGCGCGTCGGCGTGGCGTTGCCCGACGCGGCGTACACACCGTTCATCGAGTTGCGCTGTCCGCTCGTCGGCGCGCTCGATGTCGCCGGCGCGACGATCGAGATCCGCAACGCGCTCGAACCGTGGCCGGTACTCGGCGAAGAAACGACGCAGACCGGCACCGCGCGCTACGTCGATTCATCGCTCGAGCGTCTCGAGGTTCGCGCGATCGGCGTCGATCCAGAGCGCTATACGATCGCGGTGAATGGCGCGGTGTTGCCGCTGCGCGCCGGTGCTGGCCGCGACGTCCGCGTCGGTGGCGTGCGGTTCCGTGCGTGGGCACCGCCGCATGCGTTGCAGCCGCATCTCGGCATCCATCACCCGCTTCACATTCACGCGATCGATGCGTGGGCAGAGCGCGGCGTCGCCGGTGGCACTTACCACGTGTGGCATCCCGAAGGCCGCGCGTTCGACCTGCCGCCGCTGACTCGCGTCGAAGCCGCCGCGCGCCGCTCGCAACGGTTCACGCTCGACGCCCCGCCACCCCGGCCGGTGAAACTGCATTCCGCAGCGCCGGATCCCAACGCGCCGTACACGCTCGATCTGCGGCGAGTCGACCTCGGCCATCCGCCGCCACGTGCCGAAGATTGGAGCCAAACATGAAGCGCGACACCGACGCTGGAAGCTCGCCCGCCGGCGTGACTGCCGCCGAATGGCGCGGTTCGATCGACGCCGCGCTCGCCGCCCACGACGCGCAGCTTGCTCGCCGCAGCGTCGACGTCTGGGTTGGCGCCGAACCGACGTTCACTCGCGCTGACTCGATCCACCCCGCGTGGTCCGCACACGTCGCCGGCGACGACAAGCTCGCGCGAGCTCACGCGCTCGGCATCGCAATCGCGAATACGTTGCCGGGCGCTGCCTTGAACCGCGTCGTCGGCCGACAGTTTCTCGACGAACCGGAGCCGCGCTTCGCTTTCGGCGTGCGCTGGAGCGACGACGATCACGGTGATCCGAACGGCCCGCGCTGCGCGCTCGACGCAGAACCAGAGCCGCCGCCGACCGAGCTGGCTGGCATGCGGTGGCTGACCATCACGCCCGATCCCGGTGTGATCGAGGTGAACATGGCGCCCTCGGCGAACGCGGTCGATTTCGCCCAGCAGGCGCGCCGGATCTGGGCTGCTGCTGCTACCGCGCAGCTCTCGCCGAATCGCTATCGGTTCAACGGCGATCCCGCCGACTCCGGTGGCGGCGGTCAGATCACGCTTGGCGGATCGCGACCCGAAACCAGCCCGTTCATACGTTACCCGCACGTGCTGCCGGCGTTACTGCGCTACCTCA
>CAZDGY010000029.1:0-18111 GCA_964504685.1 uncultured Kofleriaceae bacterium
GATCCCGAGCCAGCCGCCGAGCCCGAGCCCTCAGCATGCGCGTGCACGCTTCCCGACACTGAATATGCGACCAGCGCGCCGGCGAGAACGCCGACGGCCGAATTGAGCTGTCTCATGGGGCTCCGGACGCGAAAGAGATCCATCGCGCAACCCGAGTTGCGCGAACGCTACGCCGTCAACCTCGACTCAGATGGTCGACGCCGGGGGATCTCTCGCCTTCGGACGCGCGCACAGTGGAGTGATCGGATCGGGCGACGCGATCGCAACGACGATCGTCACGTGGCGATCGACCGGCAGCGGACGCGTGATGATCGGCGCGGGCGCGTTCAGCGCGACGCCGTGGTGCGCGAGGCTGTGTTGACCGTGGCCCAGCGCGTTTGCGATCCGTGCGTGCGCGTCGGTGTGAGCAGCGCCCGTCGGCGGTGCATCGACCTCGAGCTCGCCGCCGTGGTGATGATGATGAGCGCCGAGTGCGACGTCATCGCGGATGATCGCGCCGCTCGCGTCGTGGTGGTGCGCGCCGAGCTGATCGTGCAGCGCGACGTGCATCCATGGCATCAGCTCGAAGCCGACGAGCCACAGCATGCACGCGAGGATCGCCATCCGCGCGCGCCGGTGGTTCGCCCTCACCGCAAGCGATGTATCACGGCTGGTTCCCACGCCCGAAATGTACGAGGCGCGCGCGGCTCCGGATCAAGCCCGCGGTTGACAGAGTGAACACCGTCCCCAGCTAAGTCGCTGAAATATCTGGGGCCGGTCACCGTCCCCGCTACTGGCAGATCGGTAGCCCTGGCGGCGCAGCGAGCACGAACAAGTTGTCGGGCAAGGCGAGGTTGACGTCGCGCTGGCCGCTCCACTCGACGACCAGGTCTTGCTTGTCGCCCGGCGACTGAAACCGCGTCTTGCCCGGCAGCCGGAACGCGCCGACGGCCTTGAAGTCGGTGTTCGCGACTGTCCACACCGGCTTGCCGCCGGCATCGAGCTCGGTGTCGATCACGTCGAGCCGCTTGTCGCGCGCGTCGATCGTGATTTGCTCACTCGTGTCGGCGCCGGTGAGCGCGACCTTTTCGTAGCCGTGCGCCGCATCCCACGTCACGGTGCCGGTTGGATTGTCCGGCGTCGGCGGCGTGCCGAGCGCGAGGTGCAGGAAATCGTCGGGCGTGAGGTCGATGTGGAAGAACTGCGCGATCGAGTGCGCGTCGCATGGCCCGGTGAGCGCGCAGTTGTTCTGGTTATCGACGAGCACGAAGTTGCCGCCGTCGCACGCCATCTCGACGACCGTGCTGCCGCCGGCCGGCGACAGCGCCGCGAACCGAACCTTCGCGCCGACCTTGCCCATGACGAGCACTTCGCCCTTCACGCGTTGACTCCCGACCCAATAGTCCATCGTGCTGTCGGCGCGAAACGATGTCAGCTGATCGCGGGCCTTGACGATGCGCGCGACGAGCTCAGCCGCGGTCGGCGCTGGATACGGCCGATCGGTGTGCGCTCCGGGACAACCGGCCGCGAGCAGCAAGAGAGCAACACACGATCGCCGCATCGTTCGGTGATAGCACGAGCGCGCTAAGGCGCTGGGCCGTTGCCGTATTGCGGCAGCTCGATTCGCCACGCGCCGTCAATTCTTGCCAGGTCGACCCGCCAACGTTCGCCACTCAGCGCGACGACCTCGACGAGCGCGTGATCGCCCTGCTCTTCGATCACGGTGATCGCGGTGGGTGCCGCGCTCGGATCGCTCGCGCCGATGTTGATCAAGTCCTTCGCGTTGTAGCGGACTGCCGCGCCGACGAGATCGGTCGCGTGCTTCGCCTCGATGTCGAGCCGCTCGCGCGTCTTGGGCCCGAGCAGCTCGTAGACGACATCGCGATCGCCGGTCTTCGCCGCTTGCAGCATGTCGCGTACCGCGACGTCGGGGCCGGGCGTGCTGACGCGACAGCTCCGACCTGCAACCGCCGCGGCGAGCGCCATCGCGGCGAGCGCGCTCGCAACCGCAGCGACGGTCGAGCGCCGGGTACCTAGGGCGAGTGCCATAGCCCCAATCGCTCGCGCACTTCCACCATCGTCTGCTTCGCGATCGCGCGCGCTTTCTCGGCGCCGATCTGCAGCGCTTGGGTGACACGCTCCGGCTTCGCGATCAGCTCGGCGCGGCGCTCGACGTAACCGGCGAAGTGCGCGGTGAGGTTCGCTTGCAGCTTCTTCTTGCAGTCGACGCAGCCGATGCCGGCGGTGCGGCAACCGTTCGCAGCCCATTCGATGTCTTCGGGCGGCGAGATCGCCTTGTGCATCGTGAACACGTTGCAGATGTCGGGGTTGCCCGGATCGGTGCGACCGACCCGCGCGGGATCGGTGTACGCGGGCCCGAGCAACTTCCACAGCGCCTTGCCGGTCGTATCGGCGGCGAACACCGAAAGCGGAATGTGATTGCCGAGCGACTTGCTCATCTTCGCTTTGCCGTCGAGCCCGAGCAGCTTCGGCATGTTCGTGAGCAGCGGCTGACACTCGGGGAACGTCTCGCCCCAACGATGATTGAAGCTGCGCGCGATCCGGCGCGCGAGCTCGAGGTGCTGCAGCTGATCGGCGCCGACCGGAACGAGCTCGCCCTTGTAGAGCAAGATGTCCGCGGCTTGCAGCACCGGATAATCGAACACGCCCGCGTTGATGTTGTCGGGTTGATGCTCGGACTTGTCCTTGAACTGCGTCATCCGCTCGAGGTCGCCGAAGCCGGTGACCGCGTTGAACACCCAGCACAGCTCGGTGTGCTCGGGCACCATCGATTGCAGAAACAGCGTCGAGCGTTCTGGATCGACGCCGATCGCGAGCAGATCGACGACCATCTCGTGCACGCGCTTCGGCATCGCCTTGACGTCGTAGTCCTGCGTGATCGCGTGATAGTCGACGACGCAGAAGATGCAGCGGTATTGGTCTTGCAACGTTACCCAGTTGCGATTCGCACCGAGGTAATTGCCTAGGTGTAGATCGCCCGAGGGCTGGATGCCGGAGAACACCGTTTTCATCGCGGATTCTGTGTACTTGTGGCGGCGTACACCGTCAACTAGAGTGTGAACCGTTCATGCGTTTGCGTCGCATAGCTACCTGGATCGGTGCCGCGGGGGTCGCGCTCGCTACGCAAGGGTGTGTCGTTCACGACGGATCACCTGTGAATCCTGGGTACGGGTACGGCTATGCGTACGCCTACGGCGCGGCCGAAGTCACGGTCGGCGAGCCGGCGGAACAAGACGTCAGCGACCCGCCACCCGACCCGCTCGATGACGCGATGACGCCCTCGCCCGGCGCCGATTTCGTCTGGCTCGACGGGTATTGGCATTGGAACGGCGAGGAGTGGGTGTGGGTCGGTGGCAGATGGGAACAACGCCAACCCGGCTACGTCTACGTCCAGCCGAGCTACGACTACAGCGGCGGCCACTACAGCTACACGCCCGGTTACTGGTCGCGACCTGATCGCATTCCACCGGGTTGGCGCGCGCGTGCGCCGGAGGGTGGCCGACCGACGACGGTCGAACCGCCACCCGGTTGGCATCACCCGATCTCGAGTCATCCGGTGCGCGGCTCGACGATCCTGCCGCCGAACGGCGGGCCGACTCGCGACTGGACCGCGCCGCCGATCACCGGCGTGCGGCCCCCGGTCGACTCACCGCCGCAGCGCTATCCGATCGATCCGCCCGGCGTCGTCGTGCGTCCGCCCGCGCAACCCGCGCAGAACGAACCGCCGGTGCTATCGCGCGAACCCGCGCCGATCTATCACCCGGCGCCGGCCCCCGAGCGCGCGCCGCCGCCTCCGCCGCCGGTCATCTACCACGAGCCGCCGCCGCCACCGCCCGCGGTGGTGAACCACCCGGCTGCACCGCCGCCGCCGGCTGCGACGCACGCCGCGCCGCCCGCCGCGCCCGCTCGCAAGTAGAGCGGACGCAATTAGCGCGTCACCTTTGTGCGGGACGCGACCACCATATCTCGATGATGGACGCCGAGCTCGTAGCGCGCAGCCGCGCGAATGATACGGGTGCCTTTGGCGCACTCGTCGAGCGCCATCAGCGCCTCGTGTTCGGGGTCGCACTCGCGCGCTGCGGCGATCCGGTGCTCGCGGAGGACGTCGCGCAAGAGGCGTTTGTCACCGCGTGGCGCGAGCTCAAGGATCTGCGCGATGTCGAGCGCGTCGGCGCGTGGATGGCCGGGATCGCGCGCAACCTCGCTGCGACGGCCTCGCGCAAACGCGCGCGCGGCGGCGAAGGTGCCGCGGCGATCGCTACCGAACCGGTCGCTGCGGTCGCGACACCTGAAGATGAAGCCCTCGAGCGCGAGGATCGCGAGCTGCTCGCCCGCGCGCTCGCCGAAGTTCCAGAGGCGCATCGCGAGGCGCTCGTGTTGTTCTACATC
Organism: uncultured Kofleriaceae bacterium; assembly: GCA_964504685.1. Lineage (GTDB taxonomy): Bacteria > Myxococcota_A > Polyangia > Haliangiales > Haliangiaceae > JABFXX01. Next base: position 4,390 of record CAZDGY010000029.1, read on the forward strand.
GAGGGTGAATCGATCGCGAACATCGCGGCCGTGCTCGACGTGCGCGAAGATCTTGTCAAACAGCGCCTGTCGCGCGGGCGCAAAGCGCTGCGCGAGAACGTCGCGAATCGGGTCGAACGTGCGCTGACAAACCTCAAGTCACTGCGCGCGAGTGTCGTCGCCGCGGTCTCGCTCGCCGCTGCTCACAAAGCCAAGGGCGCGACGCTTACGTCGGGCGCGTCCGGAAAGCTCATTGCCATGATCACTGCCAAACAGCTCGCCGTCGCTGCGATCGCGATCTGCGGGATCGCCGGTGGCGCGATCTACTACGCGACGCGTTCGACGCCGCGCGATGTCGCGATCGAGCGGGCATCTGGGGAAGTGCACGCCGGCCCGGCCACGTCCCCGGCATCGCCGTCGAGCGGCGCGCGGCGTATCGACCCGGTCGAGCACGCCAAGTTGCTAGAAGCGATTCGCACGGTCGAGAGCGCGAAGCACGCGACAGCGCCGGCGCCCGCGGCAATCGGTGGTGGCGGTGGCGCGGGTGGCGCTTCGGAGCAAGCCAACGATGGCGACCTCGACCACGACTACATCCGCCAATCGGTGCACGAGCTCCTGCCTGCGCTGACCGATTGCTACACCGAGGGCCTGACCCGCAATCCGAAGCTCGAGGGCGAGGTCGAGATCGACTTCACGATCGAAGGCGAGCCGGACATCGGCGGGGTGGTCAGCGACAGCTCGATCAATGCAGAGAAGTCGACGCTCGACGACGACGTCGTGCGCGACTGTATCGCTCAAACGATGTACGGCCTCGAGATCGACCCGCCGAAGAACGGCGGCAAGGTCTCGGTGCACTACCCGTTCGCGTTCTCGTCTAATTAGCGATCACAGCGTCTCTTCGTGGAGGGCGCCCCAGCCCGTCCGGTACATCTGTGGCTCGCGCTTGGGAGCCTTGGTCCAGATCAATAAGCCGAACAGCGCCGCGCCGATGCCGATCGCGTTGAGGATCGAGGGCTTCAACAAGATCGCGACGACGATCTCGCCTGCGATCGCGAGGCCTAGGATCGCGGGGATCGCGAGCGAGCGATAGCGTTTGCGCACGAGCGCGCCCGACAGCAGCTCGATCGCGGCGACCGCGCCGATCGCCAGCGCGAGCAACTTCGCGCGCAACGAGAAGTCGTGCGCGGTCGACGACACCGACTTCATGTCATCGCGGCTGATCACCGCGTCGGGTTTTGGCACCGCGTCGGCGGTATCGGCGAGCGCCTTGTCAGCGCCGGTGCCGACCGCATCCACCAGCGTGCCGCCTAGATACGCGGTGAATGCGGTGACCGCGTTGATCGTGCCGGCGAACGCAAGCGCGAGCGAGGCTAGAAAGGCGGCGATCTTCCAGCCGATGTGGTTAGCCGGGCGGATGTCGGAGTCGATCTCGTTGTTCATACCGAGTACGTCGCTCGACCCCAGCCGAGTGCTCCCGAAAATCGACTGGGTGTCGCTTTCTATTTTCCGTGGCCGGTTCAGAAGCCGATCCGGGCGTCGACCGCAGCCAGCGTCGTGGTCGATAGCTCCGCCGGGCCCATGCGGGCGAGCGCCTCGCGCAACGCTTCGCGGGCGCGGGTCAGGCGCGACCGCACGGTCGGCTCGGCGATCCCGAGGATCTGGGCGATCTCGGCGCCGCTCAGCTCTTCCCAATACGCGAGCTCGAGCGCGATCTGATATTCGAGCGGGATCGAGCGCAGCGCAGCGCCGAGCAGCTGCTCTTGTTGATTGCGCGCGACCGCGCCGCTCGGCGACGTGCCGAGGTCTGCGACCGACAGCGAAGGGTCGAGCTCGACCGCGCCGGCCCGCGCGTAGCTCTGGCGGAGGTGGTCGACGAGCCGGCGCTTCGCGATCGTGAACAACGTCGCGCGCACGCTGACGACCTGGGCGTCGACCTCGAGCAAATCGAGGAACGTGCGCTGGACCAGATCCTCGACGTCGTCGCCGAGCTTGGTGCGAAAGAACCGCAGGATCGCCTCGAGGTGACGGCGGATCAGCGTGTCCCCGGCCCCGCGGTCGCCGGCTCGCCACGCCGAAACCAGATCCAAGTCGTCCACCGATTTCGGGTATATCACGCCGGTGACCGACGACGACGTCGCGGGTTCATCAGTAGACGACGAGCTCCGACGCGCTCGTCCTCCGCAGCGCGACTTGATCGCGCGTCGGATCATGGCGAACGTCCGCGCGGCGGTGGTCGGGGTCGACGTGCCGGCGACAAAGATCGATCGGTTCACGCTCCTCGAGCAGATCGGCGCCGGCGGCATGGGCGTGGTCTATGCGGCCTACGATCCGAAGCTCGATCGCAAGGTCGCGATCAAAGTGCTGCACGTCGAAGGCGAGCGAGCCAGCACGCGCGTGCTCGCCGAGGCGCGCGCGCTCGCGAAGCTGTCGCATCCGAGCGTCGTCACGGTCTACGACGCGTCGGCGGCCGGCGACGACTTGTTCATCGCAATGGAGTTCGTGACCGGCCAGAGCCTGCGCGCGTACCTCGCCGCGGCGCCGCGCCGACGCGAAGAGCTGATCGACGTGTTGGTGCGCGCGGGTCGAGGCATCGCCGCCGCACACGCTGCCAAGCTCGTCCACGGCGACATCAAGCCCGAGAACGTGTTGGTCGGCGCGAGCGAGGTCAAGGTCGTCGACTTCGGGCTCGCGACGTCGGTCGACGAGGCGCCGGCGGCAGATCGCCATGCCACGCCGGGCACCCCGGTTTACATGGCGCCGGCTCAGCTCGCGGGCGCGCCCGCCGATGCCGCGAGCGATCAGTTCTCGTTCGCGGTGATGGCGTACGAAGTGTTGTCCGGCGCTCGACCCAGCGCGGATGCGATCGAGCGCGGCTCGGTGCCGGTGATCGCGAAACTGTCCACGCGCCGGATGCGGGCTCTCGCGCGCGCACTCGATCCCCGCGCCGAACGCCGCCATCCTTCGCTCGATGCGTTGCTCGACGAGCTCGTCGCGCCGCCATCGCGCTGGGGGCGAGTCGCGTTTGCAGGCGTGGTCGCAACTGCGATCGTCGTTGGTCTCGTGCTGCGCTCCGGGCGCGCCGAAGAGCCGGTCGCGTGCTCGTCGAGCCCGGCGCGACTCGCCGCGGCCTGGACGCCGGCGCAGCATGCGGTGGTCGACGGTCGCATCGCCGCCACGCTCGACGACTATGGCCGCGCGTGGACCGCGATGGCGAGCGACGTCTGCCGTGCGACTCGCGATGGCGAGCAATCGGCCGCGTTGCTCGACATTCGCATGGCGTGCCTCGATCGCCGGCTCGACGAGCTCGGCGCCCTCACCGCTTCGCTCGCTGCGCATTCGACGCGATCGGAGCGCGACATCGCGCGCGGTCGCGAAGCGGCATTCTCGCTCTCGCCGCTCGAGCCGTGCGCCGACCGCAACCAGCTGTCCGGCGTTGCACCACCGCCCGCCGCCGTCGCCGCCAAAGTTGCCGCGCTGCGCACTCGGCTCGATCGCGTGCGCGGCATGCTGCGGACATCGAGCTATCTCGCGGCGCTGACCGATGCGAACGCGATCGTCGACGAAGCGCGCGCCATCGCGTATCCGCCGCTGCTCGGCGAGGCGCTGCTCGCCCGCGGGTTGCTCGAAAACAACGCGAGCAAGCTCGACGCAGCAGCCACGACCCTCGAACAAGCAGCGCGGATCGCAGCGAGCGCCGGCGACGACGAGACTGCGAGTCAAGCCTGGGTCGCGCGCGTGTTCGTTGCAAATCAGCGCGCCGCATTCGGCGAGGCGCTCGCATATGCCGACGCGGCCGAGGCCGCCGCTACCCGGATGCGCGAACCGGCGCTCGTGCTCGCGGAGGTGCGTGCGTACGGCGGCGACGCGCTGATGAGCGAAGGGCGGTTGACCGAGGCACGCGCGAGCTACGAAGAGGCGGTGCGACTCGTCGAGAAGGCCAAGGGCGAGCGCCATCCGTTGCTCGGCGAGGTCGAACACGGGCTCGCGGATGTGTGCTCGCGGCTCGGCGACTTTGCGGCCGCATCGCACCATGCCGAACGGTCACTCGCGATCTTCGAAGAGACCCTCGGTCACGCGCACCAAGAGGTCGCGCTCGCGGTCGAGGAGCTCGGGGGGGTCGCGCAGAAACAGGGCGACTTCACGAAGGCGACGCAGATGTATCGCGAGGCAGTCGAGCTCGAGGAAAAGTACGCCGGCTCGGACCACGTCTACCTCGCGAGCGCGCGGACGAACCTCGGCGACATGCTGCGCAAGGCCGGCCACTACCCCGAGGCGCAGATCGAGCTCGATCGCGCGCGTCAGATCTGGGAAGCGACGACCGGCCTCACGAACCTCGATGCGATCACGACGCTGCAAGCGCTCGCGCGACTCGCCCGCGATCGCGGCGACGACAAGAAGGCGACCGCGCTGTTCGAGGACATCCTGGCGCGGCGGATCGCGATCCATCACGGCGAGATCCACTCCGAGGTCGCCGACACGCTCAACGACCTCGGCAACATGGCGAGGGACGCGGGCAAGCTCGACCTCGCACTCGAGCACTACACGCGCGCTCTGCACGACTACGAGCAAGCGCTCGGTCCCGATCACCCGAGCGTCGCGCTGGCGCAATCGAACATCGGCGAGATCGCGCTGATCGAGCGCCACTACGACCGCGCGATCGAGGCGTGCCAGCGCGCGCTCGACATCGACGAGCATGTCCACGGCAAGGACCACCCCGACCTCGCCTACGACTTGACCTGCCTCGGTTCGGCGCACATCGGCCTCGGCGATCCCGCACCTGCACTGCCCTTACTCGAACGCGCGCTCGCGTTGCGCACCGCCGAGAAGGGCAACCCGACCGAGCTCGCCGGCACCGAGTTCGTGCTCGCCCGCGCACTCGTCCACAGCGACCCGACCCGCGCCCGCGCGCTCGCGATCGCGGCACGCGATGCCTACGCAAAGGACGGCAAAGGCTCGGATGACAATCGCGCTACGGTCGAGGCTTGGCTCGCGCACTGAGTCCGGGTCCCGGGACAGCGCGAATCGCTCGTAAGCTGGCGATCTCGCGTGCGCGCGGTCGGCACGACGTCTGCTCTACGAGCCGTCATGAACAAGCTGCTCATGGTCTGCGCGTTCGCCGGCTGCACGTCGCGGTCACTCCCACACTCGGCCGGCTACGATCCCGACTATACAAACCTTTTTGAAGACCGTGTGTTCTCACCGGTGACTGACTCGATCGATGCGTTTCACGTCGTCGACACGGGCGAACCGCAGCTCGTGGTGTTCCACGAGTCGACGATCGGCACCGGCGATTGCAGCATGCTCACGATCCCCGATGGTGAGGAGTCCGGTGTCTTGGCGTGGGGATTCCGAGCGCCGGACGACGAGTACTTGGCTGGACTCGATCTCAACGCGCTCGTCAGCGTGGACGCCCGCGCAGATCCAGGCGCGGATGCGGAGATCACCATGCAGTACGACGGTCAGAGCATGACGCTGATGCATGCGACCGCATCCGGCGTCGAGAATCTGGATATCCTCGCGTTTGAGCAAGTCTTCGAGAGCGGGTCCATCGACTCGGTCATCCTCCGCTTCGAGCTCACCAACCGGAACGACACGACACCCCTGGAGCACATCTTTCCACAAGCGCTGCGCCAGTGCCCCGGCGACCAACCGTCGTTCACCCTATCGGCTACCTACAAACAACCGTAGCCACGGTTCGTGTGTCACGCGACTCGTTCGTGCGACGCCTCGCGGAACGCTAGGAGCACGCGCTCGGCGGCCACGGACAGGATCGCGCGTTGTGCCTGCCACGCGGGCTCGGCGAGCACCGCACGGAACAACGGGCAGTCGTCTAGCCAGTTGATGTCGATCAACCCGACCTGGTTCGCGGCAGTGAGCGCGTCGAGTGCTTCGTCGTAGTGGCCGACGATCGCCGCGCACTCGATCGCACGCTGGTAGGTGACGAGACGCACGCGGTTGCTGGCTTCACTGTGCGCCAGGCCGTGCATGACGCTGTCCCACACCGCGCGGTTGAACGGCCGGTCGTTCGCGAAGTCGCTCAGCACCTCGACCATCGACGTCAACAGCGCTCCGCTGATCGCCGTGATTCGGTTCGCCGTCGCGAACGTCGGCTTGAGGTCACGACGCCAGCTCGAAAGCCGCGCTTCGGTCAGCGCACCGATCTGCGCGAACGCAGGATCCGGGTTTGCCGACAGCTTGGTGGTGAGCTGCTCGACGGTCGCCCAGTCCTCCGCGTACGCAGCGAGGCGTGCGAGCTCGAGCGCGATCACCGGCTCGCGTTGCGGCTCGAGGCCGAGCGCGATCTCGAAGTGCTTGCGAGCCTCAGCCGCGGACCCGATCTCGACGAGCAAGCGCCCCGCGAACTCGTGACCTTGGGCGCTCATCGGCGCGCGAACGAGTGCCTCGCCGAGGTGGGTCGCCATCCGCTCGGAGTCGCCGAGTGCCCACGCGAGCACGGCGGCCGCGAGGCACGCCTCGGCGCCGCGAGATGCGATCGCTTGCTCGACGACATTCTTGGCGCGCACGAACAGCTCGGGGCGCCCGGTCTTCGCCCACGCTTGAGCACAGGCGTACGCGTAGGCGTCGAAGATGTCCTGGTTCGGTGCGATCGCGACCGCCTCCTCGAGCAGGTTCGCCGCGGTGATCGCGTTGCCGCCCCAGTACCGGCGGAGCTCGGCGCGCGCCCGCAGATAGAGATCGACTGCGCGCGGATCGATCGGGCGCTCGTTCGAGATCGCGCGGGTCGAGAGTGCCGCTGCGATGTCTGCAGCGAGACCGTCGCTCACCGCGAGGATCTCCGCTTCCGTGCAGTCCGTGCGCCGCGCCCAGATCTGAAAACCATCGGCGACGCCGACCAGCCGCGCGGTCACTCGGAGCTTGTCACCACCGCGGCGCAGCGAGCCGACCACGACGTGATCGACCTCGAGCGCGCGGCCGATCGCACGCGGATCGGTGCCGCCGGCAACGACGCCCGCAGGGCGAACCCGGAGCGACTCGGTCGTCGACAACGTATCGATCAGATCCTCGCGCACGCCTTCGGCGAGATACTCGTCGCCGGGCGCCGCGCTGAACTGCAGCACGGCGAGCGTCGTAGCACCGGTCGCCGGCGGCAATGCGGGCGACGGAGTCGGTGCACCACCCATCAATAGCGACGGGCGCGATGGCCGGGTCGTCCCGCTCGGCGTGACCGCCTCGAGCGCCGTCGCGATCTCCGCCGCGGATCCCGGCCGCTCGGTTGGATCGATCCGCAGGCACTTTTCGACGATCGCGGCGAGCTCGGGCGGCACCTTCACGCCGATCGGACGCAGCGGCTTGGTCGCCTGTGCGACTGCGACGGCGACCGCGGTGTCGCCCGACCAAGGCCGCTGACCGGTGATCAGCTCGTAGAGCATCACGCCGAACGCGAACAGATCGGCGCGCGCGTCGAGGGCTTCGCACGCGAGCTGTTCCGGCGCCATGTAGCGCGGCGTGCCGATCATTTCTCCGACTCGCGTGACGTTCGCATCCATCCCGGTTCGCGCGATGCCGAAGTCGGTGATCACGAGCCGGCCGGTCGCGGCTTCGACCAGCACGTTGTCCGGCTTGAGGTCGCGATGGATGACGCCCGCAGCGTGGGCCGCACCGAGACCTGCGCAAACTTGTAGGCCGATCTCGCGCACGCGCTCCCACGTCATCGGTTTGCCCAGGTCTTGCGCTAGCGAGGTTCCTTCGACGAGCTCCATCGTGAGGAACTTGTCGCCGTCGTGCTCGCCGATATCGAACATCCGCGCGACGTTGGGATGCATGATCTTGCGCGTCAGCTTGACCTCGCGGCGGAACCGCTCGATCGCGTCCTCGGCCAAGCCGGATCGGAGCACCTTGAGCGCGACCAGCTCGTCGAGCTCGGTGTCGAGCGCTGCATAGACGCGGCCCATGCCGCCGCCGCCGAGCCAGCGCACGATCTGATAGCGCTTTGCCACCAGGGCCGCCGCGGCAACCCCCTCGCCGGCAGCCCCCGAAAGCTGCAAGCCGGCGACGGTGTCGTCGAGCCCGGACGTCACGTCCGCACATTCTATCGCACCGGGTCACCGCCGGGATGTCCCGGGACATCTCGAGCCGCGCGCAAGCTCTCGTTCTTGCGTGCAAACGGTCGGCACGGCGGCTGCTTTACGAGCCAGGCATGACCAAGCTCTTCATGCTCTGCGCGTTCGCGGCCGGCTGCACCAATGGCTCCATGGGCTCGGGCAGTGGTAACGGCCACTCGCCGGAATGGGAATCGGATTTCACGACCGTCAGTGGCTCGCAACTGGTGTTCTCGCCGATCGCCGATTCGATCAACAAGTTCCATGTCGCGAGCACGGGCGAGCCTCAGCTCCAGGTGTTCCACGAGTCGACGATCGGCACCGGTAACTGCAGCATGCTGACGATCCCGAGCGGTGCGGAGTCCGGTTCTGTGACGTGGGGGTTCCGCGCGCCGGACGGCGAGTACCTCGACCGGCTCGATCTCAGCGCGCTAGTCAGCGTCGACTCTCGCGCTGATGCCGCGGCGTCCGGCGAGATCACGGCGCAGGCCGACGGCCAGGAGTTCACGCTGATGCTCGCGACTGCCTCCGGCGACACCTACCCGGACTTGTCCTACTTCGACGACGTCATCTCCACCGACAAATTCGACGCTCTCGTCCTGACCTTCAGGCTCGAGAACGCGAACGACACGACCGCGCTCGAACACATCTTCCCGCAGGCGCTGCGCCAGTGCCCCGGCGATGCGATTCCGTTCGAGCTCGACAACAGCAGCACCGGCCAGCAGTAGGCGTCGAACCTCAGTAGTGGAACTCGCACAACCCGGAGACGCAGGTCCACTGCAGCGAGGCGCCGCCGTCGGGGGCCTTCGCCCAACTCGCGCCGCACGCGTCGCAGCTCGCGCCTTCGGGACAGCTGCACGCCATCTCGCACGTCGGATACGACTCGGTATCGCAGTGAAACGAACCGCCGCATCCCGATTCCGCGCACGCGTCGCCGGCGCCGACGTCGCACAAACCGTCGGTCGGGTCGCACGAGTTGCACACCCGGCGTTCGATGACGTAGCCCGAGCGACACGTGACCGAGCTCGCGCCATCGCACGCGGAGAGATCGGTGTCTGCGCATGCCGCGTTCGGCGTCGGTTCGAGAGCACAGAACGTGTCGTCCGCGGTCACGACGCACAGGTTCGCGCCGCAGTCGGCGACGTTCTCCCACGCCGGTCCGCTGCCCGAGACGTATTGCGGATCGTCGACCGGCCCGAGCACGCCGCTCGGGTCCGAAGAGCAGGTCTCGAGCACGCTGCCGGCGCAGCGCTTCGCACCGACCTTGCAGGGGTCCGGTAGGCAGCCGGTGGCAACCCACAGACCGATAACCGCGGTGCACACCGTGAAGACTCGATACGCGGTCGAGCCGCGATGGATGCGTAGGCGAGTGCTCTGCGTAGTCATCCCGTCGCGGGCTGCAGCGAACGTGCCGGCAAACTACGCGCGAGCACGCGCGAGCAGCTCGGCGACGACGCGCTTGAGCTCGGGCGTCGATTGCCGCGCGCAGCGCTCGTACACCTTTTGCCTGCTCGCGCATAGCGGCGTCCACTGGAGGCTGCCGCGATCCCACACCGCATTCACATCCGCGCCATCTGCGAGCAGCTTCTCGACGAGCACGAGATCGCCCGCATCGGCAGCGTCGTGCAACGGTATGCGTCCAGCCTTGCGCTGGAGCTCGTCGATGATCTCGTCGTCGCTGCGCGTGTCCTCTGGCATCGGATGCGCGGCGTCGTACGCGAACCATGCGTCCCATGATTCGAACCCGGCCGGCGGGTCGAGTCGCGCGAGCATCGCGTCGAACAGCGCCTGATCCGCAGGCGCGAACACTTCGCGGCCTTCGGAGAGGAACACTCTCGCCGCACGCTCGGTTGCCGCGTCGTGGGCGCCGCGCTTCGAGAGCGACCTCGCTTCCGCGAGGAACGCGCTCATCAGCTCCGACTTCATTCGACGCGGAGCGCGCGCTCGAACTCTTCCGGGTTCGAGCTGGCGTAGATCGCCGTTTCCATCGAGACCAGGCCAGCGTTGACCAGATCGATGAGGTGCTGATCGAACAGCTGCATCGAGTACAAGTCCCGACCCTTGCGCACGAGCTCGGGGATGTCGTTGAGCCGGCCTGAACGGATGCACTCGCGAATCGTCCGAGTGACGCGCAAGATCTCGACTGCGGGCAGCCGGCGACGACCATCTTTGCCGGCGAGCAGACGCAGCGACACGACCGCTTGCAGGCAGTCGCCGAGACGATCGCGCACCACGTCTTGCGCCTCGGTCTCGAACAAACCGACGTAGCGCTGGATCGTGGCGACCGCATCGGGCGTGTGGATCGCCGACATCACGAGGTGGCCGGTCTCGGCAGCCTTGAGGCAAGTCGCCGCGGTCTCGCGATCGCGAATCTCTCCGACCATGATGACGTCGGGATCCTGACGCATCGCCGCGGTCATCGCGTCGCTGAAGCTCTCGGTGTCTGCGCCGACCTCGCGCTGGATGATCATGCACTTCTGCGGCTCGTGGATGAACTCGATCGGATCCTCGATCGTCACGATGTGCGCGTGCCGAGTCTCGTTGATGTAGCGCATCATCGCCGCCATCGACGTGGTCTTGCCGTTGCCGGTCGCGCCGGTGATCAGCACGAGGCCGCGGCGGGCATCGGCGATCTCGGCGAGGATCGGCGGCAGGTTTAGCTGCTCGATCGACAGCACCTGGATCGGAATCAAGCGCATCACGATGCCGACCGAGCCGCGCTGGCGGAAGATCGATGCGCGGAAGCGGCCGCGCGATGCGAGCGAGTACGACACGTCGATCTCGGGGAACCGGCGCGTGAAGTCGACGGTCGTGTTGCGATCCTCGAGGATCATCCGCGCGATCGCTTCGGTGTCGGAGGCGGTTAGCGGCGGCACCTTGATCGCACCGAGCAGCTCGCCGTGCAGGCGATAGTGCGGGGGATAGCCGACCTCGAAGTGAATGTCGGACACGCCGCGCTCGATACCGAACGCTAGGAGCTTATGAAACGCGTTGCGATCCATGTGATCTCGCGCCCACTACAACGACGTGGGTGGGCGCACGCGTCAGTTTAGCCCGGGACGACCAGGCGGTGGCTCGCCGCCGGGCGCGTTTTCGCCACCCGGGCCCTGCAGGCTCGAAAGTAGCGCCTCGCCGGTTGCTTCGTCATCGCTAAGCGGTTTCCACGGCGGCACGGTCGGCGGTTCGCTGCCCGCCGGCGGCTCCGAGGCCCGCGGTCGCGGTCGGAGCTCGCCCGGCAGCGCGAAGTCGGAGGTGATCTCGTCTTCGTGCCGGCCGAACACGTTGCGGGGCACCGGCGTCGAGGGCGAGCTGCCGGAGGCCTGCGGGATCGGCAGGTCGCGATCCTCGTCGTCTTCTTCGTCATGCGACACGACGCGCACGACCGAGCGTTCGCCCCCCGGGGTCAGGTTGCGCAGCTCGGCGCGCACGTGATCGGCGAGCGTCGGGAACGCGGGCCCGGGACGCGCCATATAGTAGCCCTGGCCGTAGCGCAGCCCGATCTCGCGGATCGCTTGCACGTCGTCGACGTGCTCGATGCCCTCGGCGACCATCACGGCGTCGATCGTCTCTGCGATGTGGCGGAGCGAGCGCAACATCTCGCGCTTCACGGTCGAGCGCGCGATGCCGCGGACGAGCACGTCGGAGATCTTGATGAAGTGCGGGCGCAGCGACATCACGGTCTCGAGGTTCGAGTGGCGCGTGCCGACGTCGTCGATCGCGATGCCAAAGCCCATCGCGGTGTAAGCCCCCAGCGCGCGCTTGAACGATGCGAAGTTCTCGATCGCGAGCCGCTCGGTGATCTCGAACACGATGTTCGCCGGCGTGAGGCCAGCGGCGGTCAGCAAGTTGCCGACCTCGATCTCGATGAACGCGGTGTCGTAGAACGACATCGGCAGGAGGTTCACGAACAACCGATGAACCGGCTCGAGCGCTTGCGCGTTGCGCAGGGCGCCGCGGAAGCACGCGCGATCGAGCTCGACCGTGAGATCGACTTCGTCGGCGATCGCGAACAGCGTCGCGGGCGACTCGAGCGAGGTGCCGCGCGGACCGCGGCTTAGCGCCTCGTACGCGAAGATGTCGCCGGTGCCGAGATCGACGATCGGCTGGTACACCGACGACAGGCCGTCACCGAGGATGACGTCTTGCAACGTCGCGCGATCGCGATGAGCTTTGCGCTCGCGCAGGTTGCGGGCGCTGTCAGCGGCGTCGGTGATCAACCGCGCGGTCAGTCGCTCCGGCCGCAGCAGCGAGTTGCCGAGCACGCGCGCCGAGCCGACCGTGATCCGCGGTTGCTCGCGCAGCACCTCGCTGACCATCGGCGCCAGCGATTCTTCGACCGCACGCTCCACCGTCGCTGCCAGGCCTTCGAGATCGATGCGATGCGCTCCGCGCGGCGCGAGGATCACGAAGTAACCGTCGCCGTCGCCCGAGCGGCAGATCAAGTCGGCCGGATCGAGCACCGCGCCGCGCAGTCGATCGAGCACCGCCGCGGCGTGATCGTAGATCTCGCTGTGGTGAGCGACGCCGAGATCGAGCTCGACCCGATGCAGCCGCGACAGATCGACGAGCAAGCACGACAGCGAGCGATCGCGATGCAGGATCGCGGTCACCTCGTTCATCCGCTCTTGATACGGTCGAAACCGATCGATCTCGGCATCGCGAACGCGACCGAACGCGCGGGTCGACGCGGTCACCGGATTCGCATCGGCGCTCGAGAAGAAGTGGACGCGGCCCAAGCCACCGCGCTTCGCGCCGCGCAGCGCCGCCTCGGCAGCGGTCAATAAGCCTTCGGGATCGGCGGCGTCCTCGGGCAAGCACGCGACCCCGATCGACATCGACAGCTTCCGACCGGCCGGCATGTCCGCCACCGCGACCGCATCGCGTAACCGGCCGGCCTTGGTCAGCGCGCCGGCCTTCGCGGTCTCCGGCAGGAGCAGCACGAACTCCTCGCCGGAGTAGCGCGCGACGACATCGGACAGCCGCGCGCGATCGGGCGAGTCGTCTTCCTGCAACACGACCGCGATCCGCCGCAGGATGTCATCACCGGCTTGATAGCCGAGGTCGTGGTTGACGCTCGCGAAGCCGTCGAGGTCGCACAACAGCAGCGACATCGGCTGGCTGTAGCGCAACGCGCGCGCCACCTCTTCGCGCAGTCGCTCCTGGAACGCGCGGTGCGTGTACAAGCCGGTCAGCGGATCGCGCAGCGTCAGCGCGTCGAGCTGATGGCCCATCTGTGCGAGCTGCTCGGTTGCCGCCGAGATCTCGCGTCCACGCTCGTCGAGCTGGGCCTCGAGCAGCCGCTCGTGATCGCGCAGGTGAGTGTTCGCGACCCGCAGCTCGCCGACGAGCCGTTGGTTGTCGCGCTCGAGTCGATAGGTGGTCACGAGCTGGTCGACGACCTGGAGCAGATCGTTCAGCTTCCACGGCTTCGTGATGACGTAGTGGAGCTGGCCCGCGTTGATCGCGGTGATCAGCTCTTCGGACTCGGGATAACCGGTGACGACTGCACGTCGTACGTTCGGCCTGATCTGCGCGACGCGTCCGAGCAGCTCCGACCCGGCAAGCCCTGGCATGCGCAGATCGGCGAGCACCGCAGCTACATCAGGATTCTCGACGAGCAGCTCGAGCGCTTCCGCGCCCGAGCGTGCTGCGAGCACCGTGCATTTCGAGCTTAAGACGCGGG
>CAZDGY010000030.1:0-17847 GCA_964504685.1 uncultured Kofleriaceae bacterium
CGACGATCAACGACGACTTCGCCGTCAGCCCGCAGAAGGCGATCTACCGGATGCTGACTTGGCTCACCGGCACGTTCGAGCTCGAGCCGAGCGTCGAGCTCCAGGTGATGGAAGAGATCCAAGAATCGACGGAGGGTCTGCTGATGGAAGGCGTCCGCCAGCTCGACGAATTCCGCAATCTCCAGAAGCAACTGCCGCCGCTGGGCTCGCCGCTCGCCGTGCCGACCCCGCTCGCCGGCAAGCTGCGCGAGCTCACGCCGTCCGAGCTCGACACCTTCCAGCTCGTGCTCGATCACGGCCAGTTGCAAAAGGTTCTCGATAACTTCCCGGGCACTGACCTCGACGCGGCGCAGAACATCATCAGCCTGATGAAGCGCGAGTTCGTCGTCGTCCCGTAGGGCGACGCTGCTACACTAGAAGCGTGCCCCCGGCGCAGATCCGGATCGAGACGGTCGATATCGACGAGCGGCTGCGGTCGCCCTATCGCGGCGTGGTCACCGGTCGCGCGACGCTGCGGATGACGGTGTCGATCGCACCGCGCGGCATGATGCCATGTGAGGTCACGCTCGAGGTCGATGACACCTCGGTCGAGGTCTGCGATCACCGCGGCTGTTTTGCGATCACCGAGATCGATCAGCTGTTCGTCGTCGAGCGCCAGCCGCCGGCGTGGCGATTCCTGACCTGGTTTGGTGTGTTCGTGCGCCGCCGCGGTCGCGCCGACCGGCTGCTGATCGAGACGCCGGATGGCCGAGTCGCGCGGTTCGTGGAGCGCACCGTCGAGCAGCGCCTCGGGTTGCGCGACGAAGCGGTTCGCGGCGAATTGCGCGTCGAGCCCTGAGCTCATTCGTGTTAGGAAGGCCTCGTGATTCGCGAGGCTGCAACGGTGATCTTGTTGCGCAGGGCAAAGCCCGGCTTCGAGGTGTTCTTCGTGCGGCGACATCGCGGCGCGTCGTTCATGGCGTCGTCCTACGTGTTTCCCGGCGGCGTGACCGAGCCGGGTGAAGATGCGCGCACCGCCGCGGCGCGCGAGCTGTTCGAAGAAGCCGGCGTGTTGCTCGCGGTCGGAGCGCCGAACGCCGAGTCCGAGACGCTCGAGATGGCGAGCCAAGAGAAGCTGCGCCAGCGCGTGCTCGCCGGCGCCGAAGCGACCGCCGTGCTGCGGCTCGCGGGCCTGACCTGGGCGACCGACGCGCTCTCGCCGTGGTCCCACTGGATCACGCCCTCGATCGAAGCGAAGCGGTTCTCCGCGCGATTCTTCGTCGCCGAGCTCCCGGCGGGGCAAGAGCCCAGCTTCGACAAGTCGGAGACGGTCGATCAACTGTGGATTCACGCCGACGAGGCGATCGAGCGCGGCGCGGAGCTCAAGCTGCCGCCACCGCAGATCCGCACGTGCTGGGAGCTGTCGCAGTACTCCTTGCTCGACGACGTGCTCGCTGCGGCGAAGGAGCGGGCCGCGCAACCGCATCCGATCATGCCGCGCCTCGCGCCGGGCGAGCACCCGCGGCTGTTGCTGCCGTGGGATCCCGAGTACATGACCGCGGGAACCGGCGAGGCCACGCCGCTGACCTACCAGCCGACGTGGGCGGTCGGCCCGAGCCGGTTCGAGCTCGACGGCGATCGCTGGAAACACGTCTAGCAGCTCCCGCGTCGTGCGCGAAGATCAGCTCCAGGTCGGCTTCCGCTCGTTCACCGCGCGCGACCCGGTGCAGCGCGCCGACATCCCGGTGCGCATGCTGTACCCGACGCGGGCCCAGGCCAGGTCGTGCGCGTTCGGTTCCTACGTGCTCGACGTCGCGATCGATGCGCCGGTCGCCGGCGAGCGCTTGCCGCTGATCGCGGTGTCGCACGGCACCGGCGGTTCGTGCTGGGGCTATCGCGGGCTCGCGGCGGTGCTCGCGCGGGCGGGCTTTGCGGTCGCGTTGCTCGAGCATCCGGGCAATCGCCGCACCGACAACGCGCTCGCCGATACGCCGGAGAACCTCGCGAATCGCCCGCGTCACGTCCGGCTCGCGATCGACGCCGCGCTTGGCGACGCGCTGATCGGGCCGCACCTCGCAGCCGATCGCGCGATCGTCGTGGGGCATTCGCTCGGCGGCTACACCGCAGTCGCGGTCGCGGGCGGCCGACCGTTGGCGCTGCCGAACCAGACGCCGGATCGCGTCGCGCATCCGATCGCGGTCGATCCCGATCCGCGAGTGCGGGCGGTGGTCTTGCTCGCGCCTGCGCTGCCGTGGTTCATGGCGCCGGGAGCGCTCGCCGATGTCCGGGTGCCGTTGCTCGTGCGCGCCGGCGAGCGCGACGACATCATGCCGCCGTTCTACATCGAGGCGATCCTGCGCGGCCTTCCCGCCGACGCGCAGCTCGACTATCGCGTCGTCCCGAACGCCGGGCACTTCGCATTTCTCGCGCCGTTTCCCCCCGAGCTATCGAGTCCGCGATTTCCGCCTTCGCAAGATCCGCCGGGCTTCGATCGCGTCGCGTATCAAGCCGAGCTCGCGCGCGACGTGCTCGCGTTCGTCAGCGCGGTGCGAGGTTGAGCTCGAGCCAATACAGGCCGAGCGCCTTGACCGCATCGCTGAACGTCAGGAAGTCGACCGGCTTGCGCACGTAGCTGTTCGCACCGAGGCGATAGCCGTCGATCACGTCGCGATCTTCGTTCGACGACGTCAAGATCACGATCGGCAGCGATCGCGTGGTCGGCTGAGCGCGAACCTTGCGCAACAGACCGATGCCGTCGAGCCGAGGCATGTTGAGATCGATCAGCATGAGATCGGGACGCAGCGACGTCTCGCCATGGAGCAGCTCGAGCGCTTCGATGCCGTCGCGCGCGCGGACGATCCGAGTCGCGAGCTTGTGCTTGTTGAGCGCACGCAGCGTCAGCTCGGCGTCATCGTCGTTGTCTTCGACGAGCAGGATCGTCTTCTCGCTCATACTTCTTCTCGCGCCTCAGCTCCAGGCAGCGTGAAGAAGAATGTAGCGCCTTTGTCGGGCTCGCTGATCGCCCAGATTCGGCCACCGTGACGATGGACGATGCGCTGCACGGTCGCGAGGCCGATTCCGGTACCAGAAAATTCCTTAGCGTCGTGCAACCGCTGGAAAGCGCCGAACAGCTTTTCGGCGTAACGCGGATCGAAGCCGACGCCATCGTCGCGCACGAACAGCGCTCGCTCGCCCTTCTCGGTCGTGGCGCCGACCTCGATGTGGGCTTTCGTGCGCTTGGCGGTGAACTTGAACGCGTTGCCGAGCAAGTTGTCGAGCACGATGCGCACGAGGCGCGGATCGCCGTTGACGTTCAGGTCGGGAGCGATCGTGACCTCGACCTCCCGCTCGGGATTGGTTTCGCGCAGCTCGGCGAGCGCTTCGGCCGCGAGCGCGCTCAGATCGAAGCGCTGGAGCTCCATCTTCGAGCGCGTGACTCGCGACAGCGCGAGGATGTCATCGATCAGCACGCCCATGCGCTGCGTGCCAGCGCGCACGCGATCGAGGTGGCTCTTGCCTTGCTCGTCGAGCTTGTCGCCGCAGTCCTCGAGTAGCGCCTGCGAGAACCCGTCGATCGCGCGTAGCGGGGTGCGCAGGTCGTGGCTGACCGAATAGCTGAACGACTCGAGCTCGGCGTTGAGCGCGATGCTCGCGGCGAGGGCACCGGCGGTCTTGGCTTCCGCGCGTTCGCGCTCGCGGATCTCGTAGCGATTGATCGCGAAGGCCGACAGCAACAAGACGAATGCGATCGCCGCAGAGCCCGCGAAGAACAGCGTCGCTCGACCGGACCGATCGCTCGAGTCGGCTTCGCGCTGGTCGAGCAACTCGTGCTCGCGTGCGATCAAATCGTTGGTGTGGCGGCGGATCGCTTCGTCGAGTTGGCCGTTCGCCAGCGAGTGCGCGTCGTCGAGCGGGATGTCCTTGCCGAGCGCGTCGCGAGTTGCGAGTTGCTCGCTCATGCGAGCGATCCGGTCGGCGACCAGCGGCTCCAGCTCGGCGATCTGGTGCTGTTGCTTCGGATCCTCTGCGGTCAGCGCGCGGACGCTGGCGATCCGCTTCGGCACCATCGCCACTTCTTCTTCGAACGTGTCGCGATAGCTGACGTCGCCGGTCAGACCGTACGCGCGGCGGACCGAGCGCGCTTCGCCGAGACGCGCCGAGATCTCGACCAGCGACTCGATCGCGGAATGTGATCGCTCGACCGAGGTCACCGCTGTCGTCGCATCGCGCGCGACGATGACGCCATTCACTCCTAAACCCGCGATCAGCACGAGCCCGACTGCGAACCCGATCGTCGCCGCACGCCGCCTCTGCCCGCCGGGTACAGACAAGTCCAAGCGAGCCTATCAGTGGATTTGGCGGCGTGCATGGGTGTACGAACGTTGCGTGACTACGCCCGGGCGTTCGAGGTTCGACGACCGCGGGTTGGTCGTCGGCGATCGACGGCTGCCGCTGTGGTCTGGTGCGATGCACTATTGGCGGGTCGACCCGGCGCGCTGGGCCGCATGCTTGCGCGCGATCCATGCGCTCGGGCTGACCTGCGTCGAAACCTACGTGCCGTGGCGCGTTCACCAGCCCGAGGTCGGGCGCGATGTGTGGTCGGGCGAGCGCGACCTGGGCCGATTTCTCATCGCAGCGCGTGCGGCCGGGCTCGCTGTGGTGCTCCGCCCCGGACCGCACATCAACGCCGAGCTCACCGGCTTCGGCATCCCGGACTGGGTGCTCGCGGACCCTGCGTGTCAGGCGCGCACATCCCGCGGCACACCCGCGTGGCTGCCCGCACCGCCGCGCGCGTTTCCGATTCCGTCGTACGCGAGCGCCGCGTTTCACGCGAAGGTGCGCGCGTGGTATGCGGCGGTGTCGCGGATCGTCACGCCGTTCCTCGGCGATCCGGTTGTCGCGATCGGCGTCGACAACGAAGCGCAGTTGTTCTTCCGCGCCGGCGCGTACGACCTCGACTATCACCCCGATGCGTTGACCTGGTGGGCCGAGGCAAGCGGGCTGCAACGCGACGACGCTCCGCGCGCGTGGCGGCCTCACGATCCGGCGCGCTGCGTCCGCTGGCTGAAGTTCAAAGACGAGTACCTCGCGCGTGCGCTTGGCGAGCTTTCGCGCGCGCTCGACGATGTCGGGCTCGGTTCGGTCGCGCGGTTTCACAACCTGCCGCCCGGCCATCACGGCCTGTACGATCTGCGCCAGCTGCAGACCGCGATCGGCGGCCCGGTCGGTATCGACGCGTACACGCCGCGTGGCGAGTTTCGCGCGTTGCGCCGAAGGGCGGCCGCGCTCGTCGGCAATGCGCAACCGGTGCCGCTCGCGCTCGAGGTCGGGGTCGGCTTCATGCCGTGGCTGCCACCGTTGGATCGCGGCGACGATCCGACGCGCGAACGCGATCAGCTCCTGACGTTGCTCGCGGCCGGCGTGCGCGGTTTCAATCTGTTCATGGCGGTAGAGCGCGATCGCTACTACGGCGCCGAGATCGATGCGCGCGGTCAGCTCGAGTCGCACGCGAAATGGCTTCAACCGCTCGTCGCGGCGCTCGCCGAAGTCGAGTGGACGACGTTGCGTCGCGCGGCTTCGGTCGCGCTCGTCGACGTTCGCGCCGATGCGCGGATCGCGCTCGCGAGCTCGGTCGTCGATCCGGTGACGCCGGTACTCGCCGAGCTGCTCGACATGGGAGCGGGTGGCGCGGCCGAGCTTGCCGCCGATCCAGCAGGAGCGGTCGCGCGCAAATGGCAAGACGCGATCGCGAGCGCGCTCGAGCTCGCGCAAGTGCCGTACGTCATCGTCGACGAGGCTGCGACCGAGGACGAGCTCGCGCGGTATCGCGTCGTGATCGCGCCGACCGCCGAGCGCATCGATCGCGGGTTGTGGCGCCGACTGCACGCGCTCGCCGAGCCGCGCCGCGCGGTGGTCGTCATCGGTCCGGGCACACCGACGAGAGACGAGCTCGATCAACCGCTCGGAGAGCCGGCGCCGAAGCGGGTCGGCAAGCTCAAAGCCGGTTCGCTCGATGACATCGCCGGGCTCGCCGACGATCTCGCCGGGTTGGTCGATGGTCACAGCGACGCGTGGCAGATCGAGCGCCCCGACGACGTTCGCGCGGCGGCGTTCGCGGCGCCCGATGGCGCGGTGCGCGCGGTGTTCGTGACGAGCGACGCCGCCAAGCCGGTCACCGCGGTGATGTTCGCCGATGGCTCCGCGCTGCGCGATGCGATCAGCGGCGAGCACATCGCGGTCGCGAACGGCAAGGCGTCGATCGCGATGCCGGCGCAAGGCGTGCGGATGTTCGTCGTTACGGGATGACCGGCTGACAGACGCTCGCGCCGTCGATCTGCGCGTTCGTGCGGAACGTGTTGAGCGCGGTCCACGACGGAACTTCGTTTGCCGGGATCGTGCCGTCCTCGCGCACGTTCGTGACGTGATAGGTGTGCTCGTTCCAGATCCGGCGCGCTTGGATCCAGCGGTCCTGCTCGTCGTGGATGACCTGCACGGTCGGCGACGCCGCCGCACCGCCGATCGAGTTCGACACGACGACGATGTCGGCCGCGCCATCGTTGTCGATATCGGCGACGACCGGGTACTCGGTGAGCGTGCCGCTCGTCCGCGGGATCATCAACAACACGTGGCCGGTGCTATCGAACACGAACATCTGCGACTCGTCGGCGTACATCGCCTCGGCCGTGCCGCTGCCCAAGAAGTCGAACGCGGTGCCGGCTGCGATGCCGGATTCGTCAGACACCGGCGCGCTCCACACGATGCCCCCGGTCGGCGAATAGACCGTGTAGAAGCTCGCCGAGCTCATCGCGTACTCGGCGTGTCCGGTTCCGCCGAAGTCGTGGATCGTCGCGGGCCGGATCCAGTTCGTGCCGCCGACCTCGACGCCGGTGGGCGTCAGGTCCTGATAGACGACCGTGCCGTCGTGCTTGATCAGCGAGATCCCGTTCTCGTTCGTGAGCAGCACTTCGGGCTCGGGATCGTCGTCGAGGTTCGCGACTTGCGGATAACCGGCGGCGAGCGAGGTCTGCCAGTACAGCGTGCCGTCGTGGTGATACGCGGCGTTGCCGAGAACGACTTCCATGTAGCCGTCGCCGTCGAGATCGGCCACGGTCGTCGCGTTCCACAGCGCTTGCTCCGACGGCGCGTTCCACATCACCGTGCCGTGATCGTCCCAGACCGTGTTGCCGCCGATGATCTCGACGTTGCCATCGTGATCGAGATCGGCGAGCGCGATCGCGCCGGAGTACCAGCTGTCGTCGCCGGGGCTGCCCCATTGCCCGGCCGGGCCGAAGATCGGCGTGCCGGTGTGATCGAACGCCCACAGCTTGCCGTCCGTATCGACCGTGACGATGTCGGGAATGCCGTCGTGGTTGATGTCGCCGATCGCCGGCGTGACCGTCGAGTCGATCGTCGTCGGGATCATCAGCTCCTCAGCGCCGGTCTTGCCGTCGAGCAGGTAGATGTGGCCGGGTGACTGCGGATAACCGGAATCGACCGACGCGGTGACGACGACGTCGGGGATGTCGCACAGATCGATCGCGCCATCGCCGTTGTCGTCGGTCAGGTTCGCGACGAGCGGCGTGACGATGCTGTACGGCTCGGTCGTGCCGGTCCACGTCCACTTGATCGCCGGCGTGAAGCTGCCGGGCGGCGCGGTCTTCGTGCAATTCGGCACGGCGTTGCCGTCGTCTTGCACCTTGCACTTGTTGACCGGCGGCGCGTCGATGCCGTTGCTCCCGTCACCGTTGATGGGATCGCGTCCATGAGGGCCACACGCGACGAACGAGACGACGACTAGCCAGCTGGCGTTGCGCACGCAGCTGTTAAAGGTCAGTTCCCGTCGCCAGTCAATCTCAGTTTTCCGAGGGCGATGTTACGGCGCAATGTATTGCGTCGTTGGCCCGACCAGTGCCACTCAGGCCATCGCCCGCGAGCCGCCCTCGGGCCCGCGATCGGGCGTCACAAGCGCGCCCAGGCCAGCGACGATGCCGCACAGCCCGGCGACGAGCAGCATGTGCAGGCCTATGCCAAGCGTTGCCGTCTCGCCCGGCTCTCCCGCGATGTGATGGAACAGCGCCCAGATCCCGGCGCTCGCGCCGCCGAAGAGCAAGGCGAAGAACCCGCCGAGTCGGCCGAACCTGCCGCGCACGCTCGTGAACGCGCCGATCAGCGCGAGCGCTGCAGCGGGAGCATAGAACAGCAGCATCAGCGTGCGGAACTTCGTGAAGCCCTCGCTGACCGAGCTCGACACCTTGGCTTTTTCTTCGGCGGTGCGCGCGACGTCCTTGACCTCGGCTTTGACCCCGGCCTCGACTTCGTCGGCAGCGCGCAACAAGCTGAACGCGCTCAGCGACAAGTTGTCCGCAGTCGCGAACGGCAGGAAGAAGCCAACGAGACCGGCGACGCCGCCGGCGAGCACGATGTATTTCCAGAATTTCATTTTTTGTTCTCGGGTCCGCCGTCTTTGAGTTTCTGCGCGAGCTTGCCGGCAATTGCGCTCGCTTCTTCGAGTGGTTGACCGGCGGCCATCCGCTCGTACATCTGTTCGACCTTTTCGTCGCGAGCGAGCTCGAGCTCGCTCGGCGGCATATCGCCGGGGAGCTCGACCCGAAGCTCGCGCACGACCATCCGCAGGCCGGCGGCGATCGGGAGCGCGAGCAGCGCACCGAGCACGCTGAGCAACGTTCCGCCGATCAGCAACGCGACGAGCACGACCGCAGGCGATAGCCGAAGCACGCGACCGTAGACGCGCGGCACGAGGATCCGACTCTCGAATTCTTGGTACAAGAACATCGCGATCGCGACCGCCGCGATCGGCCCCGCGCCCATGCCCGACACCGCGATGATCGCCGGCGCACTCGCGAGGTAGCCGCCGACGAACGGAATGATGTCGGTGAGCCCGGCGAACAGCGCGAGCGCGAGCGCATCGGTGACGTGGAACACCGAGAGCAGCGCGAACGTGAACACCGAGATCGCTGCAGACGTGATCAGCTGGCCGCGCATGTAGCCGCCGACGATCGTCTCGAGCTCGAGCAAGATCCGCGCGAGCTTGACGTGATGATGACGCGGCACGACCGCGTAGATCGCGCCTCGCGCGCGGCCCGGATCGGCGAGCAGGTACAGCGACAAGAAGATCGTCGTCACCGCGTAGCCGATGTACGTGAGGACAAGGCTCCATTGACTCGCGAAAGAAACGCCGGCTTCGATCTCCGACTGCTCGAGCGGTATCGCGCGGATCGCCTTGATGAACGGCGCGGCCCACTTGTACTGGTTGAGGAACGTGATGATTTTTTGGCGCTCGGCAGGGAGGTTCTCGACGATGTGCTGGACCTGCGCGAGCAGCGGCGGCACGGTGATCGCTATGACGCCCGCGATCAGCAGCGCTACGACGAAGAACACGATGATCAACGCGCGCCCGCGACGAATGCCGCGGCGCTCGAACCAGCCGACCAGCGGATCGAACGTGCCGACGAGCACGAGCGCGACGATGAGGATGACCCACACCGTCCACAGCTCGCGGATGATCCACGCCGCGGCGAACGCGAGCGCGACGTAGAGGATCGTGCGCGGCGCGATCTCGATGCGCAGATTCGATTGCACGGCCGGCGGAGGCGGAGTCCGGACCGGCGATTGAGCTGCGGTCGGCTGATCGTCGGCCACGCCAGACAGTAACAGGCTTACGAGCTGATGCGTTCTGCGCTCGGACGCTTCGGTCCGGTCGGTTCGTCTTCGATCTCGTCTACTACACCGTCGTCGACGACTTTGACTGGGCGGACCTCGCCGAGCAGGCGGCCGACCGCGCTCACGAGCTCGGCTGGATCGCACGGTTTCGGCACGAACGCGGCGGCGCCGATCCGGACCGAAATCTCGGGCGCGTGCGGCGAGCCGGAGACGAGCACGACCGGCGGCGCATCGGGCAACGACTCGATGCTGCGCGCGAGCTCGACCACGCCGACCCGCGGGTCGTACGAATCGATGACCACGGCGTCGATGCCGCCCTCGCGCAGTCGTGCCGACGCCTCGGTGATCGCGACGGCGAGCAAGACCTCGTGGCCGGCCAGGCTGATCGCCGAGCTCCACCGATCGCGCGTATCCGGATCGGTATTGACGAGCAGAACCGTGCCCACGGCTCCAGCGTAGCGCGCGCGGCCGCCGAGGACGATGCGCGGGACAGCTTTTCGTCGTCGGGCTAGTCCTGCGACGAGCCCGGCGGATTCGACTTGCGTTTAGCGCGCGCGTGGCCCTCGGCCCAGCCGATTTCCTTGGTCAGCGTCATCGCGTCCTGGATGCGGTTAGGCACGATGATCGCGGCCCGGGTCGGCGTATCGCTCAGCAGCAGCTCCGCGGTCGCGCGCCGGTCGCCGAGGTTGCGCATTTCGGCAATCGCAGCGTGACGGTAGCGCTCGGCTTTGCCGCCGAGGCCGGCTTTGTCGCACAGCGTCGCGAGCAGCTGCTGGACGCGCGCGGCTCCCAGCCGCGAACGGACGCGCTGCGCATGGACGAGCGCGGCTTCGGCGAGGCGCAGTGCGCGATAGGAATCACCGCCGGCTTCGACCAGCTGGGCCTGCGCGCGCAGCACGCGCCAGAACGGCTCGGGGCCAGCGACCGCGGTGAAACCCTCGCCGAGCGTCGCGACGTCGATGCACTCGACGAGCTCGCGATTCGCACCGTCGGGATCGCCGGCGCGCAGCAGCGCCGCCGACAGGTCTAGGTACAACTCGCAGACGAGATTCATGTCGCCCGAGCCGATCGCGCGACCGGCGCCCCGACGCAGCGCCGAGATCGCGCCGTCGACGTCGCCTTCGCCCAGCGCGATCGCGGCCGCCGCTCGATCGACGAGCGAGACCAGCAGCGGCGCACTCGACCAATCGCGGGCTTCGGCGAGGATGCCGCGGGCGAGCGCGGTTTCGCCGCGAATGCGCAGCACATCGGCGAGCTTGACCGACAGCTGGACGAACTGCTTTTCCGCGGTGCCGTCGTCGTCGCCGGATTGCACCGCCTGGCGGACCGCAACGAGTGCGCGGTAGAAGAACTGGCCGGCGCCGGTGTCGTCGAGCTGTTCGGCGGCGTGATCGCCCGCGCGACGCAACAGGCCGATCGCTTCTTTCGCGTGACCGGCGAGATCGTGGTGATGGCCGAGCAGGCCGACGTCGTGAGACATCGCCTGCACCGCTGCTGCCGCACTCGCATGCAACGATCGGCGAACATCGGCCGGCGTCGCGTCGTACACGATGTCGCGTACGAGCCGGCTCGTGAACACGAGGCCTTGCGAAGGATCGCGACCGAGAATGCCGTGAGACTCGGCATCGGTGATCGCCGGTTCGAGTGCCTCACTCGGCAACATCGCGCGCAGCAGCTCCAACTGCGGCTCGCTGCCGAGCACCGCCGCGGCTTGCAACACGTCGAGCGTCGACTTCGCGAGCATCGACAGTCGAGCCGACACCAAGTCAGGCAGCGACGTCGTGGTGTCCTCCGCCTTGCCGCCCTCGAGGATGTAACGCACGACGTGCTCGACGTGACCGGGGAACGCACGCGTCGTCTCGAACAGCGATTGCACCGTCGGCAGGCCGCGCACGCCGTTCTTCGTCAGCGCGGCGGTGATCGCTTCGAGATCGTTCGCTTCGAGCGCGCCGACTTCTAGCCGTGCGACCGCCGCAGGCCACTGCGCGCCGAACTCTGTATGCGCGGTCATCGCGATCGGCGGCAGCTGCAGCTCGCTGATCTCGGTCGCACGTCGCAGGATCTCGAGCGACGGATGATCGAACCGGTCGACGTCCTCGCACACGATCGCGACCGGGCCTTGCGCAGCCGCTCGCTCGATCGCGCGCAGCGCCGACCACACGATTTCGCGCCGGCGCACCGGCGGTTCGAGCTCGAGCAACGTCGTCGGATGGCCAAACAGCTGGGCGATCCCCGGGATATCGCGCTCGTTGAGCCCGATGCCGAGCACCGCGGCGCGCAGCTCGACCTCGCTCGACACCGCCGGCAGCTGCAAGATCGACGCGAGCAGCGAGCGAATCGGATAGAACGGCGCGGCGAGCCCGCTCGGATCCGGACCGACTTGATAGATCACGCGCCCATCGGCAGACAGCCGGTCGTACGCGGTGTGCAGCAGCGAGCTGCGACCGGCCCCTTCGGGTCCGACGACGAGGATGCCGGCTTGCACGCCAGGTGCGCGCCGCAGGTGATGCAGCAACGCCGAGAGCTCGTCGACGCGGCCGGTGAACGGCAGCGGCAGCACGTCGTTGAGGCTCGCCTGCGGCATCGGAATCTCGAACGTCTTCGAGACCCGCGCGCGCGGCGCACCGCACTCCGGGCAGAACTTGAACGTTGGAGCGCACGCGTGGCCGCACGCTCCGCAGCGATCGGTCGCGGGCAGGCTGCGCATCCGCGCGCGAATCTGAAGCAGCGCATCGCGCATGTCGGCCGCCGAGCCGTAGCGATCGGTCGGATGCTTCGCGAGCGCCTTGCCGATCACGTTGTCGAGGGCTTTCGGCACTTCGGCGCGGCGTTGCGTCAACAGCATCGGCGTCGCGCGCAGATGGTTCGTCAGGATCTCGGTCGTCGAGCCGGCGAAGAACGGCGTCTTCTCGACGAGCAACTCGTACAAGATGATGCCGACCGCGTAGATGTCCGACGCGAACGACGGCGGTGCGCCGCCGATCACTTCGGGCGCCATGTACTCCGGCGTGCCCGAGATCGAGCGGTCTTGCTCTTCGCGTACGCCCGTGACGAGCCGCGCGATGCCGAAGTCGACGATCTTGACCGTGTCGATGCCGGCGCGGCGTTGGTCGAGGATGATGTTGTCGGCCTTGAGATCGGCGTGAACGACGCCGGCGAGATGCGCTTCTTCGATCCCGGCGAGCGCCTGGCACACGATGTCGACCACGCGTTCGACGCCGAGCGGGTTCTCGTTGACCAGCAGCTGGGTCAGCGTCGGGCCTTTGACGTACTCCATCGCGAGATAGAGCAAGCCGTCGGGGGCCTGGCCGTAGTCGATGATCGAGACGCAGTTCGGGTGGTTGAGCCGCGACGCGCTCGTCGCCTCGTCACGAAACCGCTTGATCATCCGCGGGTCGCTCGACAGCTCCTCGTTGAGGATCTTGATCGCGACCGTACGACCGAGCGTCATCTGGTCGGCCTTGTAGACCGCACCCGATCCGCCAATGCCGATGCAGGCGGTCAGCTTGAACTTGTCGCCGAGAACTCGGCCGACGAGCCTGAGCGACTTCTGAACCTGATCCTGCACGGAAACCATAGCCTACTCGTCCCTCAACCCGCCGATCACAGCTGGACTTGGAAAACGTCGCACGGAGTGGGTGGCCGCGTCACGCGCGTTCGATGATCGTCGCGATCCCCTGGCCGACGCCGATGCACATCGAAGCCAACCCGAAACTAAGTTTGCGCCGTTCGAGCTCGAGCATCAGGGTCAAGATCAGCCGGGCGCCCGAGGCGCCGAGCGGATGGCCGAGCGCGATCGCGCCGCCATTGACGTTGACCCGCTCCGGATCGAGCCCGATCTGCTCGATGCAGGGGATGGCCTGGGCCGCGAAAGCCTCGTTGAGCTCAGCAAGATCGATACGTTGCGGAGTCAGGCCGGCCCGCGTGAGCGCCTTCTTGCTGGCCGGGATTGGCCCGAGCCCCATGTAGCTCGGCTCGACACCCGCCGCGGCGGCGGTCACGAACCGCGCCTTCGGGGAGAGCACGAGCTCCTTGATCGCCGCTTCGCTCGCGATCAGCACGGCCGCGGCGCCATCGTTTAGCCCGGATGCGTTGCCGGCGGTTACGGTCCCGGTCTTCGCGAACGCGGGACGGAGTTTTCCAAGCTGCTCGAGCGTGGTCTCCGGCCGCGGGTGCTCGTCGGCCGCGACCGAAATCGCCGCGCCGGTCTTCTTGTCGCTGCCCGTCGTGATCGGCGTGAGCTCGATGGCGATGCGACCGCTCGCGATCGCGGCGCCGGCGCGTTGTTGCGACGCGATCGCAAACCGATCCTGCGCATCGCGGGACACGTTACAGCGCTCGGCGACCTTCTCCGCGGTCTCGCCCATCGCGAGCGTGCCGTGCGCTTCGGTCATCTTTGGATTGATGAACCGCCAGCCGAGCGTCGTGTCGTAGATCGTCTGGTTGCCGCGGGGAAACGCCTCGGTCGGCTTGGCCATGACGAGCGGCGACCGCGACATGTTCTCGACCCCGCCTGCGATCACGAGGTCCGCTTCGCCGGTCGCGACGAGGCGCGCCGCATCGCCGATCGCCTGCATGCCGGAGCCGCACAGCCGATTGACGGTCACGCCGGGGACCGACACCGGCAGCCCAGCGAGCAACGCTGCCATGCGCGCGACGTTGCGGTTGTCTTCGCCCGCTTGGTTCGCGCAGCCGAGGATGACGTCGTCGATGCGCTCGGGAGGGAGCTTTGTCTTCGCGACCAGCGCTGCGATCACCGCCGCGGCGAGGTCGTCGGCGCGCACCCCTGCGAGGCCACCGCCGTAGCGACCGAAAGGGGACCGGATACCGTCGACGAGATAAGCCGCGCGCGTCATCGGCGCACTTTAGCTGAAAACTGGCGCCCGGCAGCGGCGCTACCTAGGGTCGACGCATGGTCTACGACATGCCTTCCGACCCCGAAGCCGATGCGAGCTGGCTCGCGATCCGTCAGCCGGCGGTCGTCCGGATGCTCGAGCTCGAGTTGGCGAGCCGCGACGGTGATGCGTTTGCCGCCGGGTTGGAGCTCGCGTGCCGAGTGCTCGGCGGTCGCACCCCGATCGGCGATATGCGGCTCGACCATTCCGCGCTCTCCGCCGGCTTGCGCGCGGTCCGCGCCGGTCGTTGCGATCGCGCGATGGTCCGCTCGCTCCGCGATCAGATCGACGAGCTATCGGTCGCACTGACTACCGCGGAGCAAGACGCGGTCGCCACTGCGATCGCCGCGATCATCTACGCGGTGCTCGACACGAGCGTGCGCGAGCTCGACGACACGCTGATCCAATCAGCGGTCAGCGCGTAACTCACTCGAGAGCTCGGCGCGCGCCCTGTCGATAGCTTGCGCGAGATCAGGTGCGAGCTCGCATTCGACGACGAGCTCGCCGCCGTCGGGGTGAGCGACTCGCAACGACGTCGCGTGCAGCGCGAGCCGATGCAGGCCGAAGCGGTCGCGCCACAGCCGATTATGCTCACCCTTGCCATAGCGCACGTCGCCGATCAGCGGACATGCGATGTGCTTGCAGTGGCGGCGGATCTGATGGAGCCGGCCCGTGCGCGGCGTCGCCTCGACCACCGCGTAGCGCCCGAACGTCTCGAGGCGGCGAAGCTCGGTGATCGCCGGCACGCGCTGCTCGCCTGGGGCGCGAGGAATGGCGTGATCGATCACCAGCTGCTCCGGTGGATGGCCGCGAGTCACCGCGAGGTAGCGCTTGTGCGCATTCGGCCACGCTTCGCTGAAAGCGCGAGCGGCGTCGCGATCGAGTGCGAACAACACGATGCCCGACGCGCCACGATCGAGGCGATGCACCGGGTAGACGTACGCCCCGACCTCGTCGCGCACGCGCTGGAGCAAAGCGTCCTCGTCGTCGGACCAGCCGCGATGGGTCGCGACCCCTGACGGCTTCGCGACCGCGACGCACCGAAGATCGCGATGAAGAATCAAAGGTGACGCTGTCGCTTCTGTCAACTTGCGCTCGAGCCGGTGCCGGCTATGTCGCGAGATTCGTTGGCAAGATTTGGTGACGCTGTCGCTTCTGTCAACTTGGGCTCGGGCGGCGCCGGGCCGGCTACGGCGGGCCGAGGTGCTGGCGGAAGAAGTCGACCTGCACTTGCTCGCGCGCGAGGTTGAGCTTCGGGTCCGGCACCATGTGCGTCGACGACAGCGTGATGACTTCGGCGCGCTTGCCCGCGACATACAACGCCTCGATCAGCGCGAGCGTGTTCGCGAAATGGACGTTGTCATCGGTGATGCCGTGGATGACCAGCAGCGGGCGCGACAAGCTCGCCGCATGGGTCAGAACACTCGCCTTCGCGTAGCCGTCGGCGTTGCGATCGGGCGTCTTCATGTAGCGCTCTGTGTACGCGCTGTCGTAGAGCGCCCAATCCGTGACCGGCGCACCCGCGACTGCGGCCTTGAAGAGCTCGGGGTGGAGCAACACTGCCATCGCCGCGAAGTAACCACCGAACGACCACCCGGCGACCCCGACCCGATCGAGATCCATCTCGGGGTGGCGAGCACCGATCGCGCGCAGCCCTGCGACCTGATCGTCCATCGCGACGGTGATCAGATCTTTGAGAATCGCGCGCTCCCACGCACGGCCTCGGAACGGCGTGCCGCGACCGTCGGTGCGCACGACGATGAAGCCGGCGTCGGCGTACCACTGATCCATCACGTAGTCATCGAGCGCGTCGTACACGGTCGTCGTGTGCGGGCCCGCGTAGACCTTGAGCAGCACGGGATAGCGATGGCGCGGATCGAACGTGCGCGGGCGAGTCACCGCCGCGTATTGCGTGCGGCCGCCGACATCGACCGTCTCGATGGCTGTGGTCGGGATCGTGCTCGGCCGCTCGGCGACCGAGGGCAGCTCGTAACGCGCGGTGGCAGTGACCGCATAGCTACGATGCCCGCCGGCATGCGAGCGCTCGGCGATCACCGTGACGTCGTGGTTCGCGGCGCCCATGGCGAAGCCGTCACCGCTCGAGATCCGCTGCGGTGCACTGCCGTCAAACGGAATCCGCAGCACGTCTTGCTTGGTCGGATCGACGCCGGCAGTGACGATCGCGGCTTTGTCCTCGACGCCGACCAACGCGCGCAAGCCGAGCTCGGGCTGAGTCAACGCGCGCACGAGCTTGCCATCCGGTGCGTGGAGCTCGAGCGTCCATGCGCCCGGCGCCTCGGTCATCCACAGCAAGCCGGATCCGTCGAGCAGCGAGCGCGGTCCACCTGCGTCGGTGTTGATCCACGCGTCATCGTGCTCGGTGAACAGCGCGGTCGCGGTCGCGGCCGTCGCATCGAGCCGCAGCACTTCGACATCGGTCTGGTCGCGATTCATCACGAGCGCGGTTGGCGGCGCATGCGGGCGCCAGCCCACGTCGACGAGGTACGGATACTCCGCAACATCCCATGTGATCCACTTCGCGTCGCCGCCGGCCGCGGCGACGACACCGAGATCGACGATCGCGTTCGGCGTGCCCGCGCGCGGATACTTGAACGGCACCGGCGGATGCTCGGGATGGCGCGCATCGGCGACGTAGATCGTCTCGACCGGGCGAAGATCGCTGCGCTGGAACAGCAGCTGCGAGCTATCGGGCGACCACCAGAACCCGCGGCGCCGGCCGAGCTCCTCTTGCGCGACAAACTCCGCGACGCCGTACTCCAAGCCGTCGGGGTGATGCGTGAGCCGTCGCGGCGCACCGCCAGGCGTGACGACATAGAGATCGCCGTCGCGCACGAACGCGATCTTCGCGCCGTCGGGCGAGAGGTGCGGATCGTAGGCATCGCCGCCCGGATCGATCGCGCGCCGTGCGCCGGTCGCGCGGTCGACCAGGTAGAGCTTGCCGCCGAGCGGCAGCATGATGATCTTGCCGTCTTCCGAAACGTCGGCATCGACGACGCCCCGGGTCGCGGTTCGGGTGCGCTCGCGTCGCGCCTTCTCGGCATCCGACAGGTGCTCGTCGCCGGTCCCGAGTAGCTCGGCAGCGGTCACGAGCGTCTTGACCGCGCCGGTCTTGGTATCGAGCTCGTACAAGTCAGCGGCGAACTCGCGCGCCGTGGTCCGGCGGAACAGCACGGCGCCGTCCTTCGTGATCGCGACGAGGGTCGGTAACCCGAGCCGAAAATTGAAGGTGGCCGCCGAGTCGGCGAGGAGCTTGGCGTCTAGAGCGGGCCAG
>CAZDGY010000031.1:0-17766 GCA_964504685.1 uncultured Kofleriaceae bacterium
GTCTAACCGAGCATGATGGTCATTGCGTGACCACTCGTGGATCGTGCTGGTCGTCACCGCGGGTTGTCTGCCAACGCCAACCCCGGTGATGGCGACTCCAGCGCCGCAGCCGGTAACCCGGCACGACGAACGACACCGGCAATGCACTCGCGGTGGCGCTGACCGCGGGCGTGTGGCGTGGCTTCGGGGTCGGCGGCGGTCAGGACCACCACGGGGTCGGCTTGATGGCGGCGGGAGCGTTCTAAACCGCAGCGGCTTGCGGCTCACGCGATCGTCGGCGACCATCGAGCGCGATGCCGTCTTGTCTGCTGTGCGGTTCGCCGCGCTCGATCGGGTTGCTGTGCATGGCGCACGGCATCGCGATCGCGTCTCCCGGGATCACGAGCGAGCAGATCTTCTCGCGGATGGACGCCGGGACCGCAGCGTTGATCGATGCCTGGGGCGTCGGCCACAACTTCGCGGATGGCGCCCGGATCGGTCGCGATCCTCAACTCGACCTCGCGGTGCTGCACGCGTCGGTGTCGAGCGATCATGCCGTGCTGCGCCACGCCGACAACGTGTGGACGATCACCGATCACTCGAGTCGCAACGGCACCGAGGTCAATGGCGCCCGCGTCGCCGAAGGCAAGCTCGAGGCGGGAGCGACGATCAAGCTCGGCGACGTCAAGCTGTACTTCTGGCCCGAGGCGCTGCCCAAGATCGAGCCGCCGCGCGGGCAGGGCCGCACAGCGCCGACGCGTCGTGACGAGCTGGTGTTCAGCGCGAAGGTCACGACCCCGCGAGGGCATCTACTCGACCTGCGCCAGCGGGTCGACGGCGGCGTGCTCCGGATCGGCGAGTCGTCGATCGAGCTCGCGGCGATGGAGTTCGGGTTGTTACAGCTGCTGGTCGAGCGCCGTCGGATCGTCACCGACGTCGAGCTCGCCTATGTCGCATGGCACGAGATCGCCGATGCGCTCGCGTTCCGCTCGGTCCAGGCCGATAGCGAGAACGTGCGCGAGCTCGTCCATCGCGTCCGCCGCAAGCTCGGCGGCGTTCAGGCCGACGACTTGATCGAGAGCAAGCGCGGCGTCGGCTATCGGCTCGCCGGCGAACCCGGCTAGGGCGAAGATCCGCTACCATCGGGGCGATGGCGGCTCCGACTCGGCGTGGAAATCCGACTGCTCGTCGCAAACGTCAGGTGCGCTGGGCCAAGCGACTGCGCCGGCTCGGGCTCGCGTGGGACAACGCACTCGAGATCGCTCGCGCGGGTCGGCTGACCGCGCCGTATGGCGCCCCGTTCGAAGTCGTCCACGAAGAGCGCGTCTACAAGCTGCGCCGTTACGAGCGCACCGGCGGCGAGCCGGTCGCTGCGCCGCTGTTGCTCGTGCCGCCGTTGATGGTCGCGTCCGAGGTCTACGACATCTCGCCCGACGTCAGCGCGATCGCGTTTCTCGCGAGCCAAGGCATCGACTGCTGGCTCGTCGACTTCGGCGCGCCCGAGCGGGAAGACGGCGGGATGAGCCGCACGCTCGACGATCACGTCCGCGCGGTGTCCCAAGCGATCGATCGCGTCCGCGCGGTCACCGGTCAAGACGTGCATCTCGCGGGCTACTCGCAGGGCGGCATGTTCGCGTATCAGGCGGCCGCGTTACGCCACTCCGAAGGGCTCGCGTCGGTCATCACGATGGGCAGCCCGGTCGATCTCCATCGCCAGCTCGAGCTCAGCGAGGACGTCACCGAGCGGCTCACCGCCGGCTTGCGCGCGGCACTGTCGTGGCCGCTGTCGCACATCGAAGGCTTGCCCGGCGTGTTCACCTCGACCGGGTTCAAGCTGCTGTCCGCGCGCAAGGAAGTGACACAGCTGTTCGACTTCGTGCGCAACCTGCACGACCGGCAGGCGCTCGAGAAGCGCGAGGCGAAGCGGCTGTTCCTCGGCGGACAGGGCTTCGTCGCCTGGCCAGGCCCGGCGTTTCGCAAGTTCGTCGACGACGTCATCGTCGGCAATCGCATGGCTTCGGGCGGGTTCGTGATCGATGGCCAGACCGTGACGCTCGCGGACATCGCGGTGCCGATCCTGTACTTCGTCGGCAGCCGCGACGAGATGGGCAAGCCGGGGTCGGTGCGCGGCATCCGGCGCGCCGCGCCTCGGGTCGACACGATGTACGAGATTCCGCTCAAGGCCGGTCACTTCGGCTTGGTCGTCGGCTCGACCGCGCTGACCGTGACCTGGCCGAGCGTGATCGCATGGATGAAGTGGCGCGCCGGCGACGGACCGCTGCCCGCGACCGCGATCGACGTCCGCGCCGGAGACGTGCCCGATCCGTTCGCGCGCGACGACGAGCACGGAGATGAAGATCACGACGACGACCACGACGAGAACCCGTTCGAGCTCGCGAAGGATCTGATCGAGAAGACCGCCCACGCGGCATTCGATCGCATCGGCGAGCTGTCCGAGGATCTCGGCAGTTACTTCGACAACGCGCGTTGGCAGTTGCCGAAGCTCAATCGGCTGCGCCACCTGCAAGACGACTCGCTGATCTCGCTCGGCCGCACGCTGTCGGAACAAGCGGCCAAGATCGGCGACCGAACGTTCTTTCTATGGCGAGGGCGCGCGTTCACGTACGCCGAATCGAATCGCCGGGTCGATGCGGTCGTGAGGGGCCTGATCGCGTGCGGCATCAAGAGCGGCCAACGAGTCGGTGTGATGATGCTGTCACGACCGTCGCACTTGTCGATCGTCACCGCGATCAATCGGCTCGGTGCGGTCGCGGTGCTGTTGTCGACCGATACGCCCGACGAGATCCTGCCGCGCGCGCTCGATCTCGGCGAGACCGACATCGTGATCGTCGATCCGGACAACGCGGCCCGCGCGCGCGCGTTGATCACCGGCAAGGTGCTCGTGCTCGGCGGCGTCGGCGAGCCGGCGGTGCAAACCGGCGACAAACGCTCGCTACCCGCCGGCGTGATCGACATGGAGTCGATCGATCCCGCCGCGGTGACGCCGCCCGCCTGGTACAAGCCGGATCAAGGGCGCGCTCGCGACCTCGCGATGATCTTCGTGACGTCTGGGCGGTTCGAGCCGCTGCGCGCGATGCGGATCACGAATCGCCGGTGGGCGTTCTCCGCTCTCGGTGCCGCCGCTGCCGCGACCCTGACGAATCGCGACACCGTGTACTGCTGCCTACCGTTGCACCATCCGTCCGGCACGCTCGTGGCGGCCGGGAGCGCGCTGGTCGGTGGTACGCGGCTCGCGCTCGCGTCGCGGTTCGATGCCGAGACCTTCTGGGACGAAGTGCGCCGTTACGGCGTCAGCGTCGTCTACTACGCCGGCGATATGTGCCGGAAGCTCGTCGATGCGCCGCCGGTGCGCGGTGATCAGAACAATCCGGTGCGCCTGTTCGCTGGCAGCGGCATGCGACGCGATGTCTGGCGCCGGCTCGTCGATCGGTTCGGTCCCGTTGGCGTGTGCGAGCTCTACGCGTCGACCGAAGCGAACACCGTGCTCGCGAATGCCGCCGGCAAGAAGATCGGCTCGGTCGGTCGCCCGCTGCCGGGCTCGCCCGAAGTCGCGATCGCGGCGTGGAACTTTGCCGACGACGATTTCGTGCGCGATGGCTCGGGCCGACTCGTGCGCGCGCGGCTCGACGAGCCCGGCATGCTGGTCGCGCAGATGTCTGCACGCGCGGGCGCCGATATCGCGCACATCGATCCACAGCGTTTGCTGCGCGACGCGTTCGAGCAGGGCGACACCTGGTTCGTCACCGGCGACATCTTCAAGGTCGACACGCTCGGCGACTACTACTTCGTCGATCGCCAGGGCCAGATGATCATGACCCGGCTCGGCCCGGTCGCGTCGACGCGAATCGAGGACGCGTTCTACGACACCGGCGCGCTTGCCCGCTGCATCGCGGTCGGTCGCGCCGATTCGGAAGATCCGGGCGTCGAGATTCCAGTCGCAGCAGTGCAGTTGCACCCGAACGCGTCGGTCGATCTCGTCGCGGCACTGTCGACCGCAGCGCAGACGTTGCCCGAGTACGCTCGTCCGCGACGGATCCGGGTCGTCGGCGAGTTGCCGATGACCGACGGCTTCCGGCCGATCAAGCGTGCAGTCAAAGATCTCGATCTCGCGGACGCGCCCGACGTGCTGGCATGGGATGCGCGCTCGCAGCGCTATGTCGCGACGATCGCGGACAAGCGCGCCGGCTGACCAAGAGGTCGTTCACAGGGCGATGAGCTGATCGATCTCGATCGCGGGGCCGTCGAACGCCGATAGCGTCGTCGTGCGCAGCGCGTGTGCCACGCAGTCGGCGAACGCGGTGGTGCCGCCTGGTAGCGCGACCCGGGTGATCTCGCCGCTCGGCGCGATCGTTAGCGTCGCGGTCAGCGCGCTCGTATCGCGCGCGTACGTCGCACGGCAGAGCTCGAGCAAACGACGCGTACCGCTCGCCGCGATCGCGTGATCGGTCGCCAGCGCATCCGGCGCCGGGCGCGCGGCGTGATGTTCGACGGCGATGGTCGTTTGCGGCATCACCGGCGCACTGTTGTCCGCTACCGCGTTGGTCTCGCAGATCGACGTGGCATGGCCGAACGCGTCGAGCTCACACCGCGTCGCGACGAGCCGACCGCCGGACAGCTGGACGTCGGCGACGTAGTAATTCGGCTCGTAGGGCGCGTACGGCCCGCAGCCTACGAGCCCGCACGCGACCGTTGCGGCAAGCCTGGAAAGCGTCGACATGGCTCCAGCGTGGCCAGCCGATATTGCGCGTCTGCAAAGCCCCTGCGACGGACTGCGAACCTCTCCCACCGGCCACCGTTGGGTTACAACGTTGGAATGCGCTTAGCGTTGTTAGTGGCTCTGTTGTCGTGCGGGTCGTTACCGAGCCACGCGGGCGGCTGCAAGTCCGAGGACGAGGCGAACGCCGCCGTCGCGACCGCGACCAAGCGCAACGAAGCAGCCTACAGCGCCGCGCTCGGTCGCAAGAAGCTTGCAACGGTCGCGCTCGCGCAGTGGGGATCGCAGCGCCGAGACGAAAGCGGTCCCGATCCAGCGCCGCCGGATACGGTCGTGGAGCGCGACTATCAGGGCAAGAAGGTGCAGATCGTCGCGGAGGGTGAGCGCACGGTCAACTGCGAGTACACGCCGCCGGACTTCGCGATCGATGCGGCGACGAGCAAGGTCTATCGCATCGAGCGCAAAGCGCGCACCACGAAGACGACGCGCATCGGCGTGTGCACCTGCGCGCCCGCGCACTTCGCGTGCGGCGGAGCAAACCTCGGCAGGGAAGATGTCGGGTTCGTGCTCCCCGACGGCGCGACGTTCGGCGGCGTGCTGACGGTCGATGTCGACACCGAGGTCGTCGAGACGAAATACGCGGTCGGCCGCAGCTCGCCCTGTCCGGAGATCGCGCCGCCGCCGACACATCCCTAGGCTAGGGCGGTGGTAGCCACGAGCCGTCGGGCGCGTGGCCGAAGTTGCCGCGCGCGACCATCTCGAACTTGCCGTCCGGTCGTTTGCGAGCGACGACCCAATCCGTGCCGCCAGCCATCACGCTGTTGATGTCGACGACGTCGCTCGAGCGCGCGCCGGTATAGACGACGATGCCGTGGATCGGATCGTCTGGCCGCGGCCAGCACGCGATCAACACGAGGCCCGAGCCGGTGAACAGCTTCGCGCCGAGTCGGATCTCGGTCTCGCTGATCACCCAGTGCGCACGCGACGCGACCGCGGCGATCACTGGATTCGTGTCCGGCGTGCCATACGCCATCACGCCGATATCGGGATGCTCGGCGAGCACGTGCTCGCTGCCCACGATGAACGGCGCACTCGCGAGGAACTGGTCGTGCACGCGCTTCGCGTAGCCGGTGACCGCGGCGTCGCTCGACGTGGTGACGACGACCTTGCCGCCGCCGACCCCGTCGATCGTCCCGCGAAACGGCGTCGCCGGCAGGCCGTGGGCGTAACGCTTCGCCAGCGCGTCGAACAACGCGGCGACGTGTGGCATGTACGCGTCGAAGCTCGCAGCGCCGCTCTTGCGATATGCAGCGAAGACGTCCGCGAGCTCGCCGGTCCACACGAACGAGCGCGCGACCTCGGCGAACGTGGCGTCGGCCGCGGCTTGTGCGCCCTTGCGGTCGCGCACGTACAGCACGACGACCGCGCGCACGCCGGCCTCGTCGAGCATGATCTTCGCGTTCGTGTACGCCTGCTGCTTCATCGGCTCGGCGACCAGCGCGTAGATCGCCTCACCCGCGGGCAGCAGCTCGGGATGGCGATCGAAGATCGGGTTCACGAACGAGTGCGCCATCTCGTGGACGAGCAGCCGGATCGTCTCTTCGTCGACCTTGGGCAGCCCGTGGTCGTCGGGGTCGCTAAGGCCGATGACTTGATACATCTCCGGCGTCGACGCCACGCTTGCGCGCACGCCGTAGTTCTGGCCGCCTTCGAGCAGGCCCGGCACGACGACGAAGCGCGCGCCCGACGGCCCGAAGAACGCGTCGAACCAACTCACCGGATCCTCGGCGTCGAGCCGGGACTGCAGGCGCGCTTCGACCGCGGAGAAGTAGTCGCGATGGGCCGCGAGAAATTCGTCGAGCTTGGCCTCGGCGGCGAACGCCTGTAGCGCGGCGACGTAGCCGTCGATATCGACGCCCTGCCAGCGCGTGTCGAGCGCGGGCAGGATGGTCGCGAGCGCGCCGCGTGGCTTGAACTGCTCGTCGAGGTGGACTGCTAAGCTCATCGGCGCGTCGTAAGCGATGCCGGCCTTGTCGCGCAGCGCGCGGGTCAGTTGGATCGCTTTGTGGTTCGCGAACGGCGCGAACGCGCGGTCGACATCGGCGACGTACGCGGTCGCCGGCGCCTCCTTGTACTCGTCGGCCCCGGCGAGTCGTTCGACGATCGAGATCAGCTCGACGCGGCGATCGACGTGCACCTCGCTGCGGTGCGCTGTCGCCGGCTTTGTCGCCGGTTGCGCGGGCGTTGGCGCGGGAACCGGCGCGGGCGGCGTCGCAGAGTTGCAGGCGATCAACGCGACCGCGACCAGCCGTCGCATCGTTCAGCCCCCTTCGGCTGGAAACGCGACTGACGCCGACGGCTGATCGGCATTGTCGACCGCGGCTTGCGGCGAGACCAGAGCCATCGTCATCCGACCGATCGATCGCATCACGCCACGATCGGCTAGTGCTTCGGTGCGCTCGGCGACGGTGGCTTCTGCAGCGGCACGAAGTCTTTGAGCCACAAGCCACCGTCGTGTTTGCAGCGTTCCTCGTCGCTCGCGTCGCTCGGATGGACGCCCGAGGTGTAGTAGTGCGCCGCCCAGGTGTAGTGGTCGGGCGCGCCCTTGGGATAGTACGACTTCGGCAGCGCCATCATCTTCATGCACGTGCCGCTCGCTTTGTCCGAGGGGCAGCTTCCGGTCGCGAGCTTGCCGCCGCCGATTTCGCAGATCGAATCGAACATGTCGCGCCCGGTCTTGCCGGAGTCGCTCTTGCGCCCGAGCTCGTCGTCTTCGACCTCGAAGCACGTGCTCATCTTCGCGACGGTGTCGCACGCCCACTGCTTTTTCTGCGGCTGCGCATACGCCGCTGCGGGAAGGCCGATGGCGAGCAGGATCAAGGCGCGCTGAGTCATGTAGGCGGTATATCAGCCACGACCACCGGCGAATAGATTCAACCGTTTGACCCGCGGTCCGTAGTATCGTGGAAGGACGGCATGGCGACGAAGGCTCGCAACGTTCTCGTGGTCGACGACGAGCCGCTCGTCCTAGTGGCTTATACGCGTAGCCTCCAGAGACATTGGAACGTCGTGACCGCGACCGACATCGCGAGTGCGAAGCGATGCATCAGCGAGGTGCGGCCGGAGCTCGCGATCGTCGACATGTGGCTCGGCGCGACGAGTGGGCTCGAACTGATTCACGCGATCAAAGCCGAGCGACCGGAGGCGAAGGTCGCGATCATCTCCGGCTACATGTCGATCGACGCGGCGGTGACCGCGACCAAGCTCGGGGCCGATGCCGCGGTGTCTAAGCCGGTCGCGCCATCCGACGTGCTCGCCCGGCTCGATAGCGGGATGCCGGCCGCCGACGAGGACCCACCGGTGTCGTTGGCTCGCGCCGAGTACGAGCTGATCGTGCGCACGATGTCGGATACGAATCACAACATCTCGCGCGCCGCGAAGCGGCTCGGCATTCATCGCCACACGCTGCAGCGCAAGCTCAAGCGCTTGCCGCCCAAGTCCTGAGCTCGGCCGCGCCCGCTGCATTGATCGCGTTAGTGGGCGGGCGCCTGCAGCAGCTCGGGCACGGTGCGCGGCTTGATCGTCGGGTAACGCGCGTTGTCGATCGGCGCGAGCTTGCCTCGGCCATTCGCCATGTCACGCGCGTATTGCATCTGCTGCCAGACCGGAAACGGGTTCGTCGCTGCCTCGTCGATCGCGCGCAGCTTCGCGATCGCGTGCTCGAGGTCGTCGATCGCCCCTGCGCGCTCGAGCTTCACCGGAGTTCCTCGGACCTGCTCGAAGATCGCCGCAAGCTCGCGCGGCGAGCGGGTATCGCCCGCAACGCGGACGACGCGTGGCGCGTCGGGATCGAGCGCGACCGCCGCGATGTACTTCGCCAGGTCATCGGTGAGCGTGAAGTCGAACGGCTGATCGGCGTCGCCCCAGTATCTAAAGACGCCGGTGTTCGCGTCGGGCCCGATCGCACCCATCGCGAGCAAATCCATGAACGCGCCGCACAGGACCGACGTGCCGCGCACCGAGGACTTGTCGAGGACGCGGTCGAAGTCGCGCCGAAGGTCGAGGTTCCGGTTGCCGCCTTCTTGAGTCTTGAAGAAGTCGATCGAGTAATCGGACGGAATCATCCGCGAGACTCCGCACTTCTCTGCAGCTCGGAGCAGACGAGTCTGGCCGTCGACGATGACGTCGCGCAGACCTTGGACCGTAGAGACGACGACGTGGATGCCTTCGCACGCGTGATCGAGCGATGCCTGGTCGCCGAGATCGGCCGCGACTAGCTCCGCGCCGGTGCTGCCCAGTGCGGCTAGCTGTTCGGGGTTGGAGCTCGAGCGATGGGTGACCCGAACCGTAGCCCCGAGCGCTGCGAGCTCTCGCACGACCTTCGTACCGAGCCTGCCGCTCGCGCCGACAACAAGAACGCGCGTGTTCACGTTTGTCATGAGGCTCTAGTACCACGCGTGAGGGCGAGCAGCGTTAGCGGCTCACACCCGACCGGGCAAGCGCATGACGAAGCACGGACCGTCGGCGGCGGCTTCGTACTCGATCCGGCCGCCGTGCGCTTCTGCGATCAGCCGGCAGAAGTAGAGACCCATACCGCGCTTGCCGCCTTTGCCTTGGACGTACTTGCCGAACAGGTTCGGCCGGATCGTCTCGGGGACTTGCGGCCCGGTGTTGGCGACTCGGATCGTTACGCTGCCGTCATCCGGGTCGTGCCACAGCTCGGCGCCGATCGAGATCCGGCCGCCGGCGTTGCAGTAACGCGCGGCATTACCGACGAGGTTGTGGAGCACGCGCTCGACCAGGCTCGCGTCGTATCGGCCTTCGAGCTCGACCGCGCAGGCGATATCGATCTCGACGCCGCGCGCGATCGAGGGTCGAGCGACGTCGACGACCGACTCGATCAGCGGGCGCACGCTCGCCTTGCGCACGATCGGTTTGACTGCAGCGTCTTCGAACCGCGCGATGTCGACGAAGTTCGCGACCAGGCCGGACATCCGGCGCACCGAACGCAAGGTCGCCGCGAGAGCATCCTTCACGTCGGGGTCGGCACCTTCGAACACGTCCAGTAGATGAGTCAGGTTGGCCAGCGAGACCGCGAGGCCATTGTTGAGGTCGTGTGCGAGCAGCGCGCTGGCTTCCTGGCCGTAGACGAGCCTGCGCTCGGTCGCCTCTTTCTCGAGCCGGACCGCGACAAACGCGCGCTGCGTCCGGATCGCCGCGGCGATGCGACGCCGGACGTCTACGATGCTGACCGGCTTGAGCACGTAGTCGTCGGTTCCTGCGTCGAATGCGGCAACGCGGCTGGTTTCGTCATCGTGCCCGGTCAGCACGATGATGTGGACCGATGGACCTTGCAGCTGCTTGAGATGGCGGATGACGTCAGAGCCACCGATCGTCGGCATCGATAGATCGACGATCGCGATGTCAGGCGGCGTATCGGTCGCTTGCGCGATCGCGCGAGCAGCATCGGTCGCGGTCACGACTTGATAACCGGCGGTCGCGAGCCCGCTCGCCATCTGCCGGCAGACGCGCTCGTCGTCGTCGACAACCAGCACGCGCACCGAGCCTGGCTCGAAGCCAATCTCTCCCTTCCCGCCCGCCTCAAGCATGCGTGTTAGTATCGCGCTCGCGAACTTTGCAATGCAAGGTCTTGGAAGAAACGCGACTTCAGCCGGTGCCAACCCGATCCGACTGGCGGAGATCGTCCTGGCAGCGGCGGTCCGCGCTTCTGCCGACGCGGTGTACGTCGAGCCGCTTGCCGGTAACGAAGCTTCCTATGCGATCGCGTTCGAGCGCGCACAGCAAGTCATCTCGACCGTAACGGTCGATGCGTGGCTCGGTGCCGCGGTGGTCGCAAGGTTCGCGTTTCTCGCGCAGCTGGATCTAGCCGCGAGCCATGCGACGAGCGCGGTCGTCGCAGTTCGCTCGGGAGACCGCCAAGCGGATGTCGTGGTAACGATCCGACCGGGCGATGGGTTGCGGGCCGATCTGATGGTGGTCACGAAGGCGCGCCCGGGCAAGCTCACAAGCGCGCCAGTCGGGATCGGCGACGTGATCGCGAACTACCGGCTGCTCGCGCAGCTCGGCGAAG
Source organism: uncultured Kofleriaceae bacterium (assembly GCA_964504685.1). Classification (GTDB taxonomy): domain Bacteria; phylum Myxococcota_A; class Polyangia; order Haliangiales; family Haliangiaceae; genus JABFXX01. The sequence continues at coordinate 10,806 of CAZDGY010000031.1, forward strand.
GCGGGATGGGCACGGTGTACGCGGTCGAGCACATCGTGCTCGGGCGGAAGTACGCGCTCAAGGTGCTGCGCGCGAAGTTTGTCGATCACGATCCCACCGCGGCGCAGCGGTTCGTGCTCGAGGCTCGTGCCGCTGCGCGCGTCCGCCACCCCAACATCGTCGATGTCTTCGACTTCGGGCATTTCCCCGACGGTCGCCCGTTCTTCGTGATGGAGATGCTCGAAGGCCAGAGCCTGGGCGACCACATCGACAACGGTGCGGTCGAGCCGGCGACGGTCGTCGCGATCGCCCAGCAACTGTCGGCGGCGCTCGCGGCGGTGCACGAGCGCGGTGTCGTCCATGCCGATGTCACGCCCTCGAACGTGCTCGTCGTGTCGTGGGATCCGGTTCACGTCAAGCTCGTCGACTTCGGCCTCGCGGCGATCGCGGGCGAGGCTCGCGCCGAAGACAATCCCGACTTCGTGCTTGGCACGCCGTCGTACATCTCGCCCGAGCAGCTGCGCGGCCTGCCGGCGACCGACCGCTCCGATCAATACAGCCTCGGCATCGTGCTGTTCGAGCTACTGACCGGCCGACCGCCGTTCGCAGATACCGATATTCGCAAGCTGTGCATGATGCACCTCAACGCGTCGATCCCGCCGATCTCGAGCGCAACCGGGCCCATTCCGCCGAAGCTCGTCGACGTGATCACGACCTGCATGCAGAAATCCCCTCACGCGCGGTTCCCCGGCATGCGCGCGATGATCGCCGCGCTCGATGACATCGAGCGAGTCACCGACCGCCGCGGTTGGCGGAGATGGTTGAGTAGCTGATGCCGACGACGGAAAAAGACCTGATCGTTTGCATCGACGACGACCGTGCGATGCTCGAAGCGATCGCGCGCACGCTGAAGCGCGAGCCGAGCTTCGACGTGCGAACGAGTGAGGACCCGATCGAGGTCCTCGACTGGATCGCGAACGAGTCGGTCGCCGTGCTGGTCTCGGACTACGACATGCCGACGATGACTGGGGCACAGCTCGCAGCGAAGGCCAAAGTCCTGCGGCCCGAGACCGTGCGGATCTTGCTGACCGGTCAGCGCACGCTCGAGACAGCGATCGACGGCATCAATCAGGGTGAGATCTTCAAGTTCATCAACAAGCCGTTCGATGCGGGCTTGCTTCGCACGGCGGTCCTCGACGCGGTCCAGCGCCATCGCGAGCTGGAAGTCCTGTCCGGTGATCGGCAACGGCGCGAGCGCCGCGAAGCGCTACGCACCGCACTCGAAGCGGAGTATCCGGGCATCTCGTCGGTGCCACATAACGGGACACTCGACGTGACGATCGATCCGTGGAGTGAAGCGACGGCGATGGGGCTCGTCGCGCTCGATCGCAAGCTCGAGAGCTGACGTCCGACTCGTCGCGACCGCCTGGCAGCGTGTAAGATGCGGCACCGGCGCGGATGGGGATCGGGGCAACAGCCACACGCGAGACGATGCTCGTGACCCAAGTCGGTGGTTTGCTGTGCGCACTGCCCATCGGCCACGTCGTCGAGACGATGCGGCCGCTGCCGATCGAACCGATCGCGGCCATCGGTCCAGAGCTACCGTTCGTCTCCGGTGTCGCGGTGGTCCGCGGTGCGGCGATCCCCGTGGTGGATGTCGCGCAGCTGTTGGAGCAACGCGCGGGCACGCAGGCTCGGTTCGTGATCATGCGAACGAGCGCGGCCGGCAGCGACGCGCGGATCGCCCTGTGGGTCGACAGCGTGATCGACGTCAGGTCGTTCGAGCACGTAGCGATCGCGGACCTGCCACCGCTGTTGCAGGGAGCGAACCGCGACATGGTTTCGGCCATCGGTACGCTCGACCGTGCGTTGCTCGTCGTGCTGAACGCCGGACGCGTCGTCCCGCCCGAGGCTTGGCAAGCGATCCGACGGAGCGACCGGTGACCGCTGATGAGCTCGCTCATTTCGTCCGGCTCACCGAAGCGCGGTTTGGACTTCGCGTCGACGATCGGCCCGGGCACATGGTCGAGGTGTGCTTGCGTCGCGCTGGCTCTCACGGCGAGTCGGTCGCGCAGTACCTCGCGCGCGTCGAAGCCGGTGACCCTGCCGAGCTGCGAGCGCTCGCGGCCGAGCTGACCGTCGGCGAGACCTACTTTTTTCGCCACGCCGAACAGTTTCACGCGTTCGCCGACGTCGCGTTGCCCGAACGAACCCGAGTGCGCGCTCGCGTTCGCATTCTGTCGGCCGGCTGCTCGTCCGGCGAGGAGGCATACACGATGGCGATGCTCGTGCGCGACCGCGTTGCCGAGCCGAGCCTCGTCGCGATCCACGCGGTCGATATCAATCCGTCAGCGCTCGAGCGCGCGGCCCGCGGCCGATATTCACGCTGGGCTCTGCGCGCCACGCCGCCCGAGCTCGAACAGCGGTGGTTCCACACCGAGGGTCGCGACGTCATGCTGTCGCCCAACCTGCTCGGGGCCGTCGCGTTCGAAGAGCGCAACCTGATCGACGAAGGCGAGCTCTGGGCACCTGGAAAGTGGGATGTCGTGTTTTGCCGCAACGTCCTCATGTACTTCACCGAGGCCTGCGCGCAGCTCGTGATCGATCGCTTCACGCGTGCGCTCGCGCCGGGCGGATACCTGTTTCTCGGACACGCCGAGACATTGCGTAGCCGCTCCGACGATTTCGAGCTGTGTCACACGCACGGTACGTTCTACTACCAGCGCCTGCCGGGAACGCGAGTCGCGGCGACCCCGACGGCCGTCGCGCGAATAGGCGGAGTCGCGCTGCCGATCGCGCAAGATGTCGCGTGGTACGAGGGGATCCAAGCGGCCACTCAGCGCGTCCACTCGATCGTCGATGGCGCTCTCGCGGCGAAGCCGGAACCCGTCGCTCATGCTTCGACCGCGACGCTCGACGCCGAGCTCGCCGGGATTCGCGATCTGTTTGGCCAAGAGCGCTTCGCGGAGGTGCTCGCGCGACTTGCGACGCTGCCGCCGGGGTTGGCGAGCGATCGCGCAGTCGTGATGCTGCGCGCCCTCGCACTCACGCACGCCGGTCGGCTCGGCGAAGCGGAAACGTCGTGTCGCGAGCTGCTCGCTGCCGAGCCCACGAATGCCGCTGGCCACTACTTGTTAGCACTGTGTCGCGAGAGTGCGGGCGATACCGCAGCCGCAGCCGACCATGCGCGCCAAGCAAGCGACCTCGATACGACGTTCGCCATGGCTCGCGTCCAACTCGGGTTGCTCGCCCGACGAGCGGGTCGCCGCGACGCAGCCGCGAAGGAGCTCGACCAGGCGATCACGCTGCTCGAACGCGAAGATCCGGCGCGGCTCGCTCTGTTTGGCGGCGGGTTCAGTCGACAGGCGCTAATAGCGCTATGCCGCTCGGAGCTGACTGCAGCGGGAGGCCGCGATGAGCGATGACCGGGCGACCGCGCTGCGCGCACAGTTCGATCGAGCGTTTGCCGATCCACCTAGGCCGACCGCGCCTGCGACCGACGACTATCTGCTGATCCGGATCGATGGCGAGCCTCATGCGATCGCGTTGAACGAGATTGCGTCGCTTCACGCTGATCTCCACGTGGTGCGTGTCCCGACGCATGCTCCCGAGCTGGTGGGGGTAGCCGCGGTTCGCGCGGCGCTCGTACCGGTCTACGACCTGCGCCTCGCGCTGGGTGCGTCGGCCACGACGGTCGTGCGCTGGGTCGTGCTCGTCCGCGCTGCGACCGTCGGGTTCGCGTTCGACGGCTTCGACGGTCACGCCCGCGCGGAACGGCGCGAGGAACAGACCGCTGCCAAGCTCGTCGCGTTCGGAGGGCGAGCTCACCCGCTCGTATCGCTCCGCGAAGTGCTCGGTGCAATCGAAGCGCGCTGGTTGACATCGGTGGATCGCCGCGTGGCGCTCAAGGAGGCATGACATGTTTGCAAACTGGACGTTCGGTCGCAAAGTCGGTGCAGGTTTCGCGGTCACTGCGATCGCCCTCGCGGTCATCGCGGTCACCGGCTACCGCAGCGCGAGGTCATTGATCGCGAACGACGAGCTCGTCGCGCACACGCATCAGGTCCGGCGTCAGATCGCCGACGTGCTCACGCAGACGATCAATGCCGAGACCGGCCAACGCGGCTACGTCATCACCGGACAGGATTCGTTCCTCGCCCCGTATACGACCGGAACCGCGGCGGTGAAGGCTACGGCGGACGAGCTGCGTCGCCTGACCAGCGACAATCCGAACCAACAGGCGCGGCTCGATCACATGCAGCCGCTCGTGCAACGCAAGCTCGACGAGATGCAAGAGGTCATCGACACGCGTAAGACCAAAGGCGTGGAGGCAGCGAACGCGATCGTCGGCAACGGTGAAGGCAAGCGGCTCATGGACGACATCCGGACCGTCCTTAGCGACATGGATCGCGAGGAGGCCGCGCTACTCGAGACCCGTCGCCTCGAGGCCGAGTCGAGCACGGAGCTGACGACCGCTGTGATCGAGTGGGGCAGTGGCCTGGCTATCGTCCTCACGATCCTTGTCGGTTGGTTGATCACCAGCTCGCTCTCGAAGCAGGTCGGAACTGCGGTTCGTCACATCCAGAGCTCGTCGACCGAGCTCCAAGCCGCCGCGAACCAGCAGGCGAGCGGATCGCGCGAGCAATCTACCGCGATGACCGAGATCGCGACCACGATCAGCGAGTTGCTCGCGACCTCGCGCCAGATCGCGGAGAGCGCGCAACGAGTCTCGCAGATCGCCGGACAGACCGCCGGCTCGGCTCGCGCTGGCGATGCGACGGTCGGCAAAGGCAACGAAGCGATCGCGACCGTTCGGCGTCAGGTCGATCTGATCGTCGGTCACATGCTCGATCTCGGCAGGAAATCGCAGCAGGTCGGCGCCGTGCTCGACATCGTCGCGGAGCTCGCCGAACAAACGAACATCCTCGCGATCAACGCGACGATCGAAGCGGCAGGTGCCGGGGAAGTCGGTCGTCGGTTCGGTGTTGTCGCCGACGAGATCCGCAAGCTCGCCGATCGCGTAGCCGGCTCGACGAAGGAGATCCGCAGCATGGTCGAGGACGTGCGCAGCGCGGTCAACACGACGGTGATGGCGACCGAATCAGGGAGTAAGGCCGTCGACCTAGGAGGCACGCAGGTCTCCGAGATGGCGACAGCGTTCCGGCAGATCGCGAGCCTTGTCGGGACGACCACCGACGCAGCTAGAGAGATCGAGCTATCGACCAAGCAGCAAGCGACCGCGGTCGAGCAGGTCAACATCGCGATCACGAACGTCGCGCAAGCGACTCGCGAGAACGAAGCGAGCGCGGCGCAGACGCTGCAGACGTCATCACAGCTCGCCCAGCTCTCGAGCGAGCTCATGAAGATCGTGCAGGCGACGGCTGGCTGATGGCCTCAGACCCGTACAAGTACTTCCGGATCGAAGCGCACGACCTCGTCGATCAGCTCGGCAAGGGGCTGCTCGATCTCGAGAAGCGCGGCGATGCCGAGCTAGTCAGCCGGCTGTTGCGGCTGGCCCACACGCTCAAGGGCGCGGCGCGCATCGTCAAGCACCGCGAGCTCGCGGACCTCGCGCACGCAGTCGAGGACGCGCTCGCACCGTTGCGCGATCACCCGGTTCCGCAACGCGCCGACGCTGCGTTCGCGCTCGTCGATCGCATGGCGGCACAAGTCGCCTCGCTTCCTGCACCGCAGACCGGAACCGCAGCCCAGCGGCCATCCGCGGCGCCCGCCCCGGTCGATACGGCGCCCACGTTGCCCCGAGCCGACGCGTCGGCCATCGACGAGGTGCTCGGTGGCCTCGCCGAGGCTCATGCACTCCTGGGTCGACTGCGAGCTGATAGCGATCCGGCGACGGTCGCGCAGCGCATCGAGCATCTCGACCGCGAGCTCCGCAACGTGAGACACGATGTCGAGCGGCTCCGGTTGCTGCCAGCGAGCTCGGTCTTCACTTCGCTGGAACGAACCGCGAGAGATAGCGCGCTCGCGGCGGGCAAGCGCGTCGAGTTCTCGGGCAAGAACGGCGACGTTCGACTCGACGCGCACGTGCTCAGCGTGCTGCACAGCGCTCTCGTCCAGCTCGTTCGCAACGCGGTCGCCCACGGGATCGAGGTGCCGGCGCGGCGTAGCTCTGCCGGCAAAGCAGCCGACGGAAAGGTCGAGATCAGCTTCGAGCTGCGCGGCGGGCGCGTCGTCGTCACGTGTAGCGACGACGGACGGGGGATCGATGTCGGCGCGGTTCGACGCGCGATGACGACGCGGGGCGTAGCCGGCGTGAAAGAGATTGGCGACGAACAGCTACTGCGCGTGCTGTTGCGCGGTGGCATCACGACCGCGACCGAAGTGAGCGAGCACGCCGGCCGCGGGATCGGGCTCGACGTAGTGCACGCGGCTGCACGCGAAATTGGCGGCGAGGTAACTGCGCGAACGGTCACCGGCGCGGGAACGACCATCACGATCTCGGCCCCGGCGTCGCTGGCCGCGGTGGCCGTGCTCGCGGTCGAGGTCGGCGGTCAGGTCGTGGCGATCCCTCATGGTGCGATCCGGCGGGTCATGCATCTCGCGTCGGCGACGGTAACGCGCACTCCCGACGGCTCTTGCGTCGCGTACGAGTCCACCACGATCCCGTTCGCACTGCTCGGACCGTTGATCGGGGCGCGCAGCGAGCACAGCCGCGCGATCGTGGTGCTCGACGGCGGCGGGGGATTGATCGCCCTCGGCGTCGACCGTACGCTCGGTGTCGAGGAGTCCGTCGTGCGAGCGCTGGCGTCCACGGTCCCGGTCGACCCGATCATGTGGGGAGTGGCGCTCGATGCCGAGGGCCATCCGCGCGCGGTGCTCGATCCGGTCGCCCTTGCCGCCGCGGCGCGGCGTGCCCCGGTCGATGTGGCGGCAGCCGTCACGCGCCCGCTTCCGATCCTCGTGGTCGACGATTCGCTCACCACGCGCATGCTCGAGCAGAGCATCCTCGAATCGGCCGGCT
>CAZDGY010000032.1:0-17445 GCA_964504685.1 uncultured Kofleriaceae bacterium
TGATGGCTCGCTCGACGAGCATGTCGCCGCGACGATCGATGCCGCGCGCATGGCGCTGCCCCCGGCACTCGCCGCCGCGACCGAGCGGGTCCTGGTCGCACTCGCGCGCCGGCCACTCGGCGACGCCGAGCCGGCTCCCGCCGCAGCCGCGGATGCGATGCTGCCCGGCTGGGTTCCGCTGTCGCGCTTGCTCGGCGGCTTCTATGTCGTGCGCCCGATCGGGCGCGGCGCCGGCGGGTCGGTCTTGCTCGCGGTGCGCGCCGATGATCGGGCGCGGCCTGATCGCGAGCAGGTCGCACTCAAAGTTCCGGACTATGCGGGCGAAGCCGCGCGCAGCTTGTCCGAGCAAGAGTTCCAGCGCCTGTTCCGCGAAGAGGCGTCCGCTTTGCTCGCTTTGCCGAGCCACGGGAACCTCGCGCGGTTCATCACGTTCGATGCGAGCGCTCAGCCCAAGCCGGTGCTCGTCATGGAGTTCGTGCGCGGCACGAACCTCGAGCGCACGCTCGAAGCCGACGAGCTCGAGATGCCGCGCGCGCTCGCGATCGTCGACGGCTTGCTCGCCGGCATCGATGCGATGCACCACGTGCAGATCGCGCACCTCGACGTCAAACCCGCGAACGTCGTGCTACGCGCCGGCAGCGGAGAGGCGGTGCTCGTCGACTTCGGCCTCGCCGGTCGCCGAATTCGCGCCGGCTGCGGCAGCGTCCACTACGGCGCCGCCGAGGTGTGGAGCGAGGGCGGCGACAAGCACGAGCCGTTCGGCGCCGACGTCTACGCCGCCGCGTGCGTCGCGTTCGAGGTGCTCACGAACAGCGTGCTGCTCCGCGGCGACACGCTGCAACAAGTGCTCGATCAACACTTCGCGGCCCAACCCGGCGCCGACATTCTCGCGCGGCTCGAACGCAAGCCGCGCCTCGGGTCACTCGCGCAACTGCTGCGCGCCGCGGTGTCGCGCGATCCGCGGAAGCGGCCGACCGCCGCACGCCTACGCGCGGGCTTTGCCGCGATCGCGCCCGACCTGCGCACGCTGCCGTGGCCGTTGGCGCTCTGACGTCAACGCGTCGTCGAGCACCGGTTCGAGCCATTTCCAAGCAACCCAAGTTCCGGGCTCGCCGTCTAGATCGCAGCCCAGGAGAGAATCCACATGAAGATCGTCGCTCATCTCTACGTCGCGAGTGCTCTGGCCGGTTGCCTCGACAATCCCACCGGCCCTACGCACCACGAACCGGTCGTCCCCGTTGCCTCGTGTCCGCCGGGTTGTCCCGCGGGTGAGTGGGCCATTCAGTGGGACCGTTCGCACTCGGGGTGGTCACCGGCGATCTTCGACGGGCACATGACGCTCGAGCACAACGGCCCCGACTGGAGCGGTCGGATCTCATTTCGCCAGACGCAAGCGACGCCGGAGTTCGACAAGGTCGTTGTCGAAGGCAACCACGTCGACCTCACGTTCCACACCGACCGCGAGCAGCTCGAGATCTCGGCGTCGATTCAAGGCGATCGGATCGTCGGTCAGATGCAAGACGATCCGAGCATCGACTGGATGCCGTTTACCGGCACGCGGAGCTCGCCCGCGTCCGCAGCGCATCTTTAAATGGATGCTCGAGCTATCGTCGCTTCGCACGGCCATCGGCGTCGATCGCAGGGCCGAGGAAGCCGAGGTCGCCCGCGACGGTCGCGGTGATCGACGCCGACGCCGCGATAGCCCACGCAGATCGCGTGGCATCGGCGAGCGCGACTCGCCATGCGAGGATCGCGCGATCGCGGATCATGATCAGCTGGCGGACGCCCGTCTGCCTCGCGGTCGCTAGCTCCCACAGTGCGAGTAGGTCGCGCCGACCTTCGGTCGTCGGCGGCATCGTCTGCGCCCAATGCCATGCGAGCTCGCCCAGCTCGTTGCCGAGCAAGCTATCGCAAAGGTGGTTCGCGGCGAGCGCCGTGGTCTGCGCGACGAGCTCGGCGCGGGCATCCTTGGCCGCGAGTGCTCGGATCAGCGCGCTGCGGTACTGGCAGTGCTTGCCCGCCGCGGAGTCGCGCTTGACGACTTCGCGCAACAAGCCGATCGCATCGTCGAACCGATCGTGCTCGACGTAGTCGACTCCGAGGTCGCCGACAAGCCCCACGATGTCGTCTGGGTCGGCGCTGGCGAAGAACGCGAATGCGTCGCCGCCCGAGCGCAACGCGAGGTACGGATCGATCGCGGCCTCGGCAGCGAAATATCGCATGTCCTTCGCGCCGGAGTGCATCAGCATGACGAGCTCGTCGAGCGCGTGTTCGTGATCGCCCGACTGCTCGTAGAGCAGCGCTCGATCGAGGCGAGCGTCCTCTCGAACCATCGCGTCGCCATGTTCGAGCGCCGCTGCGTAGTGCTGGAGCGCGGCGGCTCGGTCGCGGTATCCGAGTTCCTTCGCAAGCTGCAGGTGCGCCGCACTCACTAATGGTGACGACGGATAGCGCGCGATCAGCTGCTCGAACGCAGCAATCCCCGCCGCGGCGTTCGACGTGGAACCGTCGAGAAACACCCGGGCCGCGCGATACAGCTCGGCATCAGCCGTGGGCAGCGCGGTGAACGACGGATCGGCGAGCAACTCGCGGTAGCTGCGCTTCGCCGCCTCGCGCGCACGTTCGTACGCCGGGAGGTCGCCCGGATCGAGATTCGACCCGCGATGATTGAGCGCAAACGCAAGCGCAGCGAGCGCCGCGGCTCGCGCGACTCCGCTCGAATTCGCCGCCTTCGCGCGCAGCGCCGCGATGTCACCGAACGCCGGTGCGGGCACCGGATCAGGTGGCCCCATCTCCCCCTCTACTAACTGAAAGCGCACCGTAGGAATTCGGGTGAGCGGGAAGGAGTCGAGGTCGCCATCCGGGTTTTCGAGCGCCGGCCACGTCCATACAGGGTCCGCCGGATCTGGCGAGACCGGGCCGTCGGCAACAGCCACCGGTGGCGCCGCGTGATTGACGATCACAGTCGGCGCATGCGGCGCCGCGCAGGCCGCAATGGCGAGCGTTACGGGCAGTGCGTAGCGGTGAGCGCGAACGTGTCGAAGAAGAAGTTCGATGCGTTCGTGATGTCGTTCGTGCTCGTCATCTGCAGCCGCACGGTCTGGCCCGCGGGCAGCGCGGTGAAGACATGGTCGACGTGCGTCCACGTGCCAACGGTAACCTCGCTCGACTGCGAGAGCACATCCTCGATCAACGTCCCGTCAGTCTGTAACAAGGCGAGGTCCGATGTGTCGTACGGGAACGTGAGGTCGGTCTCGTTCGTGCCGCTCGCGTAATAGAACGTGAGCTCGAGCTTCGTCGTGCCGGTCGGCACCGCGACGTCCTGATAGACAAAGTCGGTCACGCTATCGAGGCCTTCGTCCTGCCCTGCGATGCCGCCCATCCACGCTTTGTATGGCGTCGATTGCGCGGCGAACGCACCGTCGCTCGTGATCGGCGGATACATCGGATCGATCGGCACCTGGGTCCACAGCGTGCCGGCCGGCGCGAGATCGAGCACCGGGTTCGCGAGCAGCTGGGTCTCGACCGGTACGCACGCGTCGATCGGCTCGGCATCGATCGGCTTCGCGGCGTCGATCGGCTCGGCGTCGATCGGGCGCGCGTCGATCGACCTGCGGGCGTCGATCGAGACGTGCGCATCGATCGAGCTCGGTGCATCGGCCTGCGGTTGGATCGCACTGTCGTTGCCGACGAGCGAGTTGGTTCCAGAGGCACAGCCGACGAGCAGCGTCGCGACCAGAGCGCGGTTCATATCGGGCGTGACTATCGTTCGGTCATCTCGATGTTGCAATCGCCGAAAAATGGGCCTGGCCTAGCCTCGCTCGCGGGACGTAGGCCAGCTCACAGGATCTACACCGCGATGCCCGCGATCGCCCGCCTGGCCGCGGCTGCAGCTGGACGCCAACCGCCCCGCCACACCCGCAGCCAGAACAAGCCGGCGCCGACGATGATCTCGATCGCGAGCCCGATCCAGCCGCCGACCGCCCCGAGGCCGGCCTCGACGCCGAGCAACCACGCGATCGGAGGTGTCGTCACCCACGACGTGATGATCCCGACGATCGCGGCGTACTTCACGTCGCTCGCGCCGCGCAACACGCCGCGAGCGATCACGCTCGCCGCATCGGCGATCAAGAACGCGAGCCCGACGTGCAGCAAGGTTTCGGCGCGCGCAGCGAGCGCAGGATCCCCCGCCGCCATCGCGCGCGTGATCACGCCGCCGAGCAGCACGAAGCCGACCATGCATATCGCCGAATAGCCCGCGCCGATCGCGAGCGCTTTGCGCGCGACCTTCGGCACCAACGCGTCGCGATTCGCGCCGACCGCTTGACCGACGAGCACCGCCGCCGCTTCGGCGAGCGAGTGCGCGGGCAAGAACGACACGTTGATCAGGTGCAGCACGAGCTGATGCGCGGCGCCGTCGATCGCGGACGAGCGCGCGACGATCACCGTCAGGATCAAGAACGCACCGACCTCCATGACGAACTGCAGGCCGTTGGGCAAGCCTTGATCCCACACCGCGCCGAGCGCGGTGCGAGCCCACCGCATCGCGCGTAGCTGATGCCGCATCGGCCACGCGAGCAGAGCTAGCTCGGTCGCATTCGCAACGATCGTCGCGATCGCCGCGCCGGTAACGCCCCAGCCCAAGCCGAGGATCAGCGTCGCATCGAGAGCGATGTTGACCGCGTTCGCGACGAGCGAAGCGCGCATCGGCCGCTTCGTGTCGCCCTCGCCGTAGCGGGCTTCGCGCAACGCCGCATAGAGCAACACCAAAGGCGCGCCGAGCGAGCGGATCGCGAGATACTGCGCGGCGAACTGGCCCGCGCGCGGCGACGCCGACAACGCCGCGACGAGCGGAGCGACGCACTCGCCGACGATCACCGCGAGCGCACCGAGCGCGAGCGCGAGCGCGACCGCCGCGCCGAGCAGCTGCGGAATCTGATCGCGCCGGCCCGCACCGATCGCCTGCGACACGAGCGTCTTGGCGCCGCGCAGGACCCCGATGCCGAAACAGATCAGGGCGAACCCGATCACGGCGCCGAGCCCGACGCCGGCGAGCTCGTCCGAGCCAACCCGCGCGACGAACGCGGTCGACGCGAGCGTCATCGTTGAATAGGACAGAGTACTGACCGTGATCGGCCACGCCAGACGCAGCAGCGTGCGGCCAGGTCGATCGGTCCAATCTAAAGGCAAAGCTGTCGCAGACATCGAGAATCTCCCGAGCCCCAGATCGTTTCGCCGAAACGAACAAGGGCCCTTGGTTGGTCACCAAGAGCCCGCGGCGGTGAGGTCGGTCTCGATCAGCGCATCGAGCCTCGGCCACCGCGGGCCACGCCGCGATCGACGGCGAGACATGCCGTCGACGGGGTGGTTTGCGTAATGCCGATGCTCATCGTGCTGATCTCCGAATCCTGTGTTCACTCTCGCGCACCGCGCGCAGATCCGTCAAGCAACGTAATCGCGACGCGACAAAGTCATACGACTCCTGACCGGGGACGGTGTTCACTTTGACAACCGGCCGGACGCGGTGGTCTGTCCGGCAAGTTGACAAAGTGAACACCGTCCCCAGGTAAGTGCGCGGACCTCTTGGCATTGGCGCGGGAATGAACGGCTGCGCGTCCTGGTTGACAGGGCGCGCCGGCGGCGGTTTCCTTCGCCTCGCAAAAAGCCTATGTCGGATCGACTTACCGAAGACGTCACCAAGTACCAAGCCCGGTTCGCAACCCTCAAGGCCGAGGTCGGCAAGGTCCTCGTCGGCCAAGAAGAGCTCGTGCATCGCCTGCTGCTCGGCCTGTTGTCGGGCGGTCACATGCTGCTCGAAGGCGTGCCCGGCCTCGCAAAGACGCTCGCGATTCGCACGCTCGCCGATGCACTCGACGGCACGTTTTCGCGCATCCAGTTCACGCCCGACATGTTGCCCGGCGATGTGATCGGCACGCAGATCTACAACCCGCGCGAAGGCTCGTACTCGATCAAGAAGGGGCCGGTGTTCGGCAACTTCATCCTCGCCGACGAGATCAACCGCGCGCCTGCGAAGGTGCAATCCGCGCTGCTCGAGGCGATGCAAGAGAACCAGGTGACGCTCGGCGATCAAACGCTCAAGCTCGCCGCGCCGTTCCTCGTGCTCGCGACGCAGAATCCGATCGAGCAAGAGGGGACGTATCCGCTGCCCGAAGCGCAGCTCGATCGGTTCATGCTCAAGATCAAGGTCGGCTACCCGACCAAGGACGAAGAGGTCAAGATCCTCGACCGTATGGCGGGCTCGACCGCCGAGCCGACCGCGACGAAGGTGATGACCTGCGACGAGATCCTTGCGGCGCGCGACGTCGTGCGTCAGATCTTCGTCGACGACAAGGTCAAGCGCTACGTCGTGGATCTCGTCGCCGCGACGCGCGATCCCAAGGCTGCCGGCATGCCGCAGCTCGCGCCGCTAATCGACAACGGCGCATCGGTGCGCGCTTCGATCGCGCTCGTCAAGGTCGCGAAGGCGCAGGCGATGCTGTCCGGTCGCAATTACATGTCGCCCCACGACGTGAAGTCGATCGCGCACGACGTGCTGCGCCACCGGATCTTGCTGTCGTACGAGGCCGAAGCGCAGGGCAAGACGACCGACCACGTGATCGAGCAGATGTTCGAGAACCACTACGTTCCCTGAGCCCGTCGATGTTGCCCGCCGAGATCGCGCAGGCCGTCAAGCGCATCCAGTTCGTGACCGGACGCCACGTCTCCGACGTGATGGCCGGCGCGTATCTTTCGGTGTTCAAAGGCCGCGGCATGGAGTTCGACGAGGTCCGGCCGTACGTGCCGGGCGACGATATTCGCGCGATCGATTGGAACGTCACCGCGCGCACCGGCGAGCCGCACATCAAGCGCTTCGTCGAAGAGCGCGAGCTGACCGTGATGCTGCTCGTCGACGTTTCGGCGTCGCAGGATTTTGGCTCGGGGCGGCGCAGCAAGCTCGAAGCCGCGACCGAGCTGTCAGCGCTGCTCGCGATGAGCGCGGTCGAGAACGGCGACAAGGTCGGCTTGCTGCTGTTCCACGGCGCCGCCGACCTCTACATTCCGCCGCGCAAAGGCGGCAAGCACGCGCTCCGCATCGTGCGCGAAGTGCTCGCGCGCGGTCAGGGCGCGGCGGCCGGCCCTTCGCCCCGCAGCGGCTGGCTCGAGATGCCGCGCGCCATTCGCGCGTGGTGGGCAAAGCTCCAGGCGAAAGTGACGCGCGAGCCGAGGCGGTCGACCTCGATCGCGGCCGCCCTCGAGCTGTGCCGGCAAGTCCTGCCTCGCCGTGCCGTGTTGTTCTTGATCAGCGACTTCTTCGACGACGGCTATATCCAAGTGTTGCGCCATGCGAATCGCAAGCACGATGTCGTCGCGGCGCTGATCACCGATCCGCGCGAGGCTTCGATGCCGCCGGCCGGGTTGGTCACGCTCGAGGATGCCGAGACCGGTAGCTCGCGGCTCGTCGATACGCGGTCAGCAGCATTTCGCACCGAGCTCGCGCGCGGCGCAAATGAACGGGCGAACCGGTTGCGCGATCAGCTGCGCGCGACCGGGATGGATCTCGTCGTGTTCGACGCTTCGCAATCGATGGTGGATCCGCTGCTCGCGTTCTTCCGCGAGCGCGAGAAGAGGCTGCGGCGATGAGGCGCTTGCTCGTCGTCGCGACGCTCGCCGCGTGCAGCCACGGCTCGACGCCCGACGAAGTGCCGGCGTCCGCCCTCGAGCCGCCGAAAGACGCGATCGTCAAGGTGACCGAGAACGGGCCGGTCAAGGCGACGGTCAAGGTCTGGCCCGCGAAGCCGCGACTCGGCGACGAGATCTACTTGCGGCTCGAGATCGACGCCGCGGCAGGAGTCGCGATCGATCCGCCGTTTCAAGAAACCGGCGCGCGCCAGCTCGGGCGGTTCGACGTTCCGGACTGGGCCCACGATATGAAGCGCTTGCCCGATGGCGGCCAACGATTCGAGCAGACCTATACGCTCGAAGCGTCGGCGAGTGGCAAGCAACGCATCCCGCCGTTCCGGTTCGAGATGACCGACAGCCGAACCGCGCCCGGCTCGGGCAAAGAAGTCCCGAAGCCGCAGGAGCTGCTGACCGAGGAGATTCCGCTCGACATCGCACCGGTGCCACCGGCCGCGACCAGTGCCGAGATGCACGCGGCTACTGGCGCGCTCGATCCCGACATCGGCGGCGTGCCGTGGACGCTGGTCATCGGCATCGCGAGCATCGCGGCGGTCGTCGGCTCGGGCTCGGTGCTCGCGTTCCGCGCGTGGCGCACCCGGCGCAAGATCGCATTGCAACGCTCGGCCTATGACGAAGCGATCGCGCGGCTCCGCGTGCTCGGCGATCGCGGCGCTCCGGGCTCGGCCGAGGCCGACGCTTGGTTCGTCGATCTATCCGCGATCGTCCGCGCGTATCTCGAGCGCCGTTACGACATCCGCGCACCGGAGCTCACGACCGAGGAGTTCTTGCAGGTCGCATCGCGCGCGGGCGAGCTGACCGCGGAGCATCGCGGCATGTTGACCGCGTTCCTCGAGCGATGCGATCGCGTGAAGTTCGCCGGCTATCGGCCGGATAGCTCGGAATCGCTGGCGTCGCTCGAGTCGGCGCGCGGGTTTGTCGAAGACACGCGGATGCGCGAGGCGGCCGCGGCATGAGGCTGTGGGGCAACATCGAGCTCGCCGAGCCATGGTTCCTGACGACCGCGATCCTCGCGATTCCCGCGTACACGTGGGCACACTTGAGTGCCGGCCGCGTCGTGTTCTCGTCGCTGCGCGCGTTGCCGTTCGGCGGCAAGACCTGGCGCACGCGACTCGCGTGGCTACCCGACGCGATGCTCGCGCTCGCGGTCGTCGCGCTTGCGATCGCATTCGCCGGGCCGCGCGCCGGCGACAAGAGCTCGCGCGTTCATCGCGACGGCATCGCGGTGATGATGGCGGTCGACGTGTCCGGCTCGATGCGCGCCCAAGATCTCGCCGGCAAGCAAGGCGCCGGCTGCGACGAAGATCCCAACGCGGAAGACCCGACCCGACTCGGCGCGGTCAAGCGCGTATTCACTCGGTTCGTGCTCGGCGGCGACGGCCTCGACGGCCGCGAGGACGACGCGATCGGCCTCGTCGCGTTCGCGCGCTATGCCGACACCCGCAGCCCGCTGACGCTCGACCACGCGAACCTCGTCACCGCCGCGCGCCACCTCGAGTTCGCCGACCCGAAAGACGACGGCACCGCGATCGGCGCCGGCCTCGAGCTCGCGGTCGAGCGGCTCAAGGGCTTCCAGGCCGCGCGCAGCAAGGTCGTGCTGCTGCTCACCGACGGTGAATCGAACGTCCACGACATCGCCGAAGACAAGGCGATCGACGAAGCGGTCGCCGCCGGCATCAAGGTCTACACGATCGGCGCGGGCACGAACGGCGACGCCCCGATCTGCATGGACCTCGGGGGGCCCGCGTGGAGAAACGGTGCGCGGCAAGGCCTCGGTCACTTCCGAGTCTCGATCGACGAGACGTTATTGCGCAAGATCGCCGACAAGACCGGCGGCCAATACTTCCGTGCGACCGACGGCGACAGCCTCGCGAAGATCTACAAACAGATCGACAAGCTCGAGCGCAGCACGTTCGAAGAAGAGCGGTTCACCCGCTACGCGCAGTACTACGTGTACTTCGTGCTCGCGGCGCTGGGCCTCGTCGCGGCGGCGTTCGGCTTGCGCGGCACCGTGTTGCGGAGGCTGCCGTGAACCCGCTAGATTGGCGGTTCGAGGAGGTCCAGCGCGTCCACCTCGTGTGGGCAGCCCTCGCGGTCGTGATCGGGCTCGGCGTGCTCGAGCTTCGTGCACGCGGTGCGCTATCGACGTTCCTGTCTCCCGTGATGCAGCGGCGGCTGACCGCGCAAGCGAGCCCCGGCCGGATCGCGCTCAAGCTCGGGCTCGTGCTCGCTTCGATGCTCGCCGCGATCGGCGCGTTGATGCAGCCACAAGCCCGCGGTGAGACCGAAACGGTCACCGCCGCGAAAGCGTCGGCCGACGTGATGTTCGTGCTCGACGTCTCGCGCTCGATGCTCGCAACGGATGCGTCGCCGAATCGGCTCGCCCGTGCGAAGGCGGCGATCTCGCAGCTCGTGAAGGGGCTCGAAGGTCAGAACGTCGGGCTCGTCGTGTTCGCCGGCCGCGCCGCGCCGATGTGCCCGCTCACCCCCGATCACTCGTTCTTCAACACCGTGTTGTCGATCGTCGATACGAAGAGCGCCGGCAAAGGCGGCACGAAGATCGGCGAGGCGATCAAGACCGCGGTGCGCGGCTTCCCGAGTGGCGAAGGCGCGAAGCTGATGGTGCTGATCACCGACGGCGACGACCAGGACAAGTACTCGCTCGATGCCGCGAAGACGGCGCGCGACGCGGGTGTCAAGATCGTCGCGGTCGGGCTCGGCAGCGAGCAAGGCAGCACGATCGAGATCATCGATCCCGCGACCGGCGCAAAGTCGACCCTAACGAAGAACAACAAGCCCGATGGCCCACCGGTGATCTCGAAGCTCGACGCCGACACGCTGCGCAAGATCGCGCTGGCGACCGAAGGCGCGTACATCCCCGCGGGCACGTCGGCGGTCGACCTCGACGCGATCATGGCGCGCCATGTCCAACCGATCATCAACGCCGCCGCCGATGCTGCGACCCGCGAAGTGCCGGTCGAGCGTTACCCGTGGCTCGTGCTCGCGTCGCTCGTGCTCTTGTTGTCGGCACTCGCGGTTGGCGCCGGCGCCGGTGGCAACGAGTGGGGGCGGTCGTGAGGCGCGCATGGATCGCAGCGCTGTGGCTCGCGACGAGCTGCACGCCGTCCGAGCATCGCGAGGCGCGCGACACGTACAACCACGGCGCCGAGCTGCTCGCGAAAGGCGACTTCGAAGGCGCCGAGAAGGCGTTCCTCGACTCGCGGAGCAATGCCGGCGTCGATCCCGAGCTGCGATTTCGCTCCGCCTACGATCTCGGTTGCGCGTACGCAGCACACGCTGCGAAAGCGCGCGCTGGCGAGGATGCCGACCTGACCGCAGCGCTCGATCTCGAGGAGCAAGCGGTGTCGTGGTTCACCCAGGCCTCGCACCAGCGCAAAGGCGACCGGGACACGCTCGAAAATCTCGCGATCGCTCGCACGCGCGCGCAGGCGATGAAGGACGAGCTGCTGCGCGATCAGAACACGCTCGAAGGCCAGCTCGATTCGGTGATCGAAGAGCAGCGCGAAGTCGTCGATGGAGCGCGCTCGGCCTGGGTCCAGATCAAGCAGACCGGCGGCGCCGATCCGGTCGCGCAGCAGAAGCCACTGATCGCGCTCGCCGACATGGAGCGCGGGGTCAGCGCCGAGGCCGGCGTGATCGGCGATCTCGCGGACGACGAAGTCGATCAGATCGGCAAGAAGCCCGAGGACAAGCGCGAGGACAAAGAGAAGGTCCGGCTCGTCCAGCTCAAGAACCTCGACGTCTATTTGACCCAAGCGCGCTCGCGGGTCGCTGAGGCGCGCCGCAAGCTCCAGGATCTCGCCGCCGAAGACGGGCTCGCTCGTTGTGAAGCGGCGATGATCGCGCTGAAGCGCGCGAGAGAGCAGTTGCTCGACCCGACCGCGATCTTGCAAGCGGTCGGCGGCGAAGAAGTCGACTTGATCCGCGAGACCCGCGCGGTGAGCGAAGCAACCGCGCCGAAGCTGCTCGCGAACAGCGATCAGAAGCCGGTGATCCCGGTGTGGATGCAGCCCGCCGCGCTCGCCGAACGCCAAACCGGCTTGCGCGACCGCATCGACGAGGTCCGCGCGCGGCTTTCGGCGATCACCGACCATGCCGACAAACCGGGCGACAACGGCGAGCCGCCGAAGATGACCGAGGAGCAAGCGAAAGAGCTCGAGCGCTTCACCCGGGCCACGCCCTTCGTCACCGAGGCGAGCGCGGCGATGGAACGCGCCCAGCATCAGCTCGCCGACGGCAAGCTCGACGACGCAGGTGGAACCGAGCGCGAAGCGGTGATCGCGATCGGCGAGGCGGTCGAAGAATTCGCCGACCTCAAGCAGACGATCGAGCTCGCGACGAACACGCAGAAGGAGCTGACCGCGCTGGTCACGCCGGGGGCGACTCAGCTCGAGCCGAAAGAGCGAGCGGAGCAGGCGAAGCAGGACCTCGCGCGCAACCTCGCGCGGCTACCGAAGATCAAGACTTTGCTCGCCGAACAAGCGGCGAAGATCGACGCCGAACAAAAACAGGCAGAGCAGAAAGCCGCCGCCCCTGCGCAAGGGGCTCAAGGCTCGGGTACGCCACCGCCGCCGTCGCCGGAAGACCTCAAGAAACACTTCGACGAGCTTCGCCAACAGCTCGCCGCGGCCGAGCCGCTGCGCGCCGACGCCGAAAAGGCGATCGCCGAGCTCGAGACCGCGATCGCGAAGAACACCGACCCGCTCGCGCCGTCGAAGACCGCCCAGGCCAAGCTCGAAGAGCTGCGCGAGCTGTTCTTCGACTTGATCGAGCACCTGCAGGACCTGATTCGCAAGCAAGGCGAGACGCGCGATCAAACCACCACCGCGAACGCTGACGATGACTTCACGCGCGCGCCGAAGCTGCCTGGCTTGGTCACGCGCGAGGACGAGCACGCGCAGATGGCGAAGGCGATCCACGACGTGCTCGCGAAACAGGCCGATGCCGCCGGCAAGACAGCGGGCGCGCAACCGCCGGGCCCCCACGCGCAGCAAGGGCCGGATCCTAAGACGCTCGCGTCCGCCGCCTCGGAAGTCCAGCTCGCGCAAAATAGTATGGCCGATGCGAAGACCGGGCTCGGCAAAGCGCAGGCGGCGACGAATCAATCAGTCAGCCTCAAGCCGGCGGTCGACGCCGAAGCCAAAGCGATCGAGCATCTCCAAGCCGCACTCAAGCTGCTGCAGCCGCCGTCGAAGAACAAGAAGAAGAAGGACAAGCAGCAGCAACAGTCGCAGAGCGACAAGCCGGACCAATCGAAGAGCGGCGCCGGCCAGAGCGCGAACGACGAGGACGCGCGCCGGCAGCGCGAAAACGCCGAGAAGAACGACAGCAAGAACAAAGACCCGGTGGAGCAGGACTGGTAATGACTCGCAGCCACGTCCTCATCCTCGCGTCGGTGCTCGCCCTCGGTTCCGCACCCGCGTTCGCCGACGAACCGCCGCAAGCGCAGTTCCAGGCGGAGCGCGACATCTATGTCGACGTTCCGTTCACGTTGTCGTTGATCGTCCAGGGCTTCGACGAGTCACCCGAACCTACGCAGCCCACGCTCGCGATCAACGGCGCGAAGGTGACCGCGCTCGGCGTTCGCCCGAAGATCTCGCAGCGGTTCGAGAGCATCAACGGCAAGGAACGGCTGTGGAAGGACGTGCGCTGGGTGATGCAGTGGTCGGTCGTGCCGACCAAAGAGGGCGAGCTCAAGGTGCCGGCTACCACCGTCGAGCAAGGCAGCAAGAAGGTAACTGCAGCGGCCGGCAACGTCGAAGCGCGTAGCGTTCCGACCACCGACGCAATGAAGCTCTCACTCGGCTTGCCGGAGCGCCCGGTCTACGTCGGCGAGAATATCAAGCTCGTCGTGCGCTGGCTGTTCCGCGCCGACCCGCAAGGCAAGCCGGAGATCACGCTGCCGCTCGGCGACGACGACTTCACCGTCGCGACGCCGCCGCCGCAGCAAGGCGACCACACGCTGTCGCTGACGATCGGTACGAAGACGCTCGACGTCCCGTACAAGGTCGATCGCACGACGGTCGACGGCGTCGCGTACAACCAGCTCCAGCTCGAGCTGTATGCGGCGCCGCGCCGCGTCGGCAAGATCGAGGTCGCACCGGCGACCGTCGTCGCGAGCCTGCCTGCAGGTCAACAGAACGCGTTCGGCGAGTTCAGCGTCGCGCTGTTTCGTGCTGCGGACGTCGCGCGCACGCTCGAAGCGAAGCCATTGCCCGAGACCGATAAGCCGGCGAGCTTCGCGGGTGCGGTCGGTCAACAGTTCTCGATCGCGGTGACGACAAGCCGCTCGGTCGTTTCGCTCGGCGAGCCGGTCGAGCTCGCGATCACGGTCAAGAGCGATCAGCGGCTCGATACGCTAGCGCTACCGCGGCTCGATGGCCCAGACGAGCTGCCGAAGGACAAGTTCACCGTGCCGCAGGACGCGCCGACCGGAGAGCTGTCCGACAACGCGAAGACCAAGACGTTCAAGGTCACCGCGCAACTGACTGGCGCGACCGCTGAAGTTCCGGCGCTCGCGTTCTCGTACTTCGACCCGCAAAAGGCGACGTATCAAACGATCCACAGCGATCCGATCGCGCTGTCGGTCAAAGGAGGCACCGTGATCGGCGCCGACGAAGTCGTGACCGCAACTCCGACGAAGAAGACGGTCACGCCCGAAGCCGTCGTGTCGCTCGGCAACGCCGATCTCGCGCTGTCGGAGCCCGGCAACACCGGCAATCGCCCGATCGGCGGCAGTATACTGTGGCTGCTCGTCGGGCTGCTCTACGCCCTGCCGCTCGCGCTGTTCGCCGGCCAGTCGTGGCGGCGGCGTACCGCCGGTCGCCGCGAGGACGTCGCGGAGATCAAAGCGGCCCAGCGGCGCGCCGACGACGAGCTCGCCCGCGCCGAGAAAGCACCGGCGCGAGACGCCGCGGGACCGCTCGCCGCAGCGCTGCGCAACTTCGCGCGCGTCGCCGGCCAGCCGCTCGACGACGGCGGCTTGCTCGCGAAGCTGGAGACCGAGAGCTTTGCACCGGCGGCCGGATCGCAGCCGATCTCGAGTGCGTTGCGCGGCGATGCGTCGGCGCTGATCCGCAAGTGGGCGAGCGCGGCGAAGCGCAACCCGCCCGCGAAGTCGGCGCTCGCATCGACGATCGTCCTCGGCATCGTCGTCGCGCTCTCTGGCAGTGCTCGCGCTGCGGGCCCGACCGCTGCGCCGCCCACCGCGAGTCATTCTCTCGAAGATGCGCGCGATGCCTACCAGCTCGCAATGACGAAGACCGACGCGAGCGAGCGGCGGACTGCGTTTGCCCGCGCCGCGTCGCTGCTCGGCCAGATCGCTGCTGACCAACCGGATAGTCCCGAGCTGCTCGCGGATTGGGGCAACGCCGCGCTCGGCGCCGGCGATCTCGCGAACGCGACGCTCGCTTATCGGCGCGCACTCGCGATCGATCCGGGCAATGTCCGCGCGCAGCAGAACCTCGGGTGGCTACGAGAGCAAGTGCCGGCGATCTTTCGTCGCGCTCACGTCGCGTCGGCGGCCGACACGCTGTTCTTCTTCCATCGCTGGCCGAGCTCGCGGCGCTGGCTCGTGGGGGCCGCGGCATTCGCGATCGCCGTGCTGCTCGTCGTGCCGTGGACCGTGCGGCGTCGCCGCGGGCTGCGCGGGCTGGCGGTCCTGCCGCTCGCCGTGTGGATCGCGATGCTGGTGTCGATTGTCGTCGAGGATCATCACGCCGACGATGCGGTCGTGATGGATGGCGTCGTGCTGCGCGTCGCCGACAACCCGGGTGCGCCGTCCGCGCTGACCGAGCCGCTGCCCCGCGGAGCCGAAGTCACGGTGGTCGAGCGCCGCGAGTCGTGGACGAAGATCCGGATCGCAAGCGGTGCGCTCGGCTGGGTACCTGCAGGTGCAGTCGAGCGCGTCAACCCGGCGAAGTGAAGCCGTGCTAGATCGTCCGCGATGACTCGCCGGCTCTATCACGACGACGCATATGCGCGGACGTTCGAGGCTGATGTCGTCGCGCACGTCGCGGTCGCGGATCGGCCGGCGATCGTGCTCGATCGCACGGCGTTCTACCCGGAAGCCGGCGGCCAGCTCGGCGATCGCGGCACGCTCGCAGGGTTCGCGGTCGCCGACACGCAGGAAACGGCGGATGGGGCGATCGCGCACGTCATCGATCGAACCGCACCGCCATCCGGCGGTGCTGCATTGCCCGCGATCGGCAGCACGGTGCACGGCGAGCTGGACTGGGCGCGCCGTCGCCAACACATGGCACAGCACACCGCGCAGCACCTGTTGTCCGGCGCATTGCTCGATCGCGCACAGGCCGCGACCGCCTCGGCGCGCCTCGGCGAGACCGCGCTCACGATCGATGTCACGCGCGATCGCATCCCGGAGGCCGAGCTCGCCGCGGCCGAGGCGCTCGCGAACGACCTGATCGACGACGATCTCGCGATCCGCGCCTGGTTCCCGGATCCGGGCGAGCTCGCGAACCTCAAGCTGCGTCGAGATCCCAAGGTCAGCGCCGACATTCGCGTCGTCGCGATCGGCGACTTCGATTTCTCGCCGTGTGGCGGCACCCACTGCACGCGGACATCGCAGCTGTCGACGATCAGGATCATCGCCGCGGAGCGCTACAAGGGGATGACCCGGGTGACGTTCGCCGCCGCGCGCCGCGCGCGAGCCGAGCTGTTCACCCGCGATCAGATCTTGCGCGGGCTCGCGACCCAACTGTCGTGTAGCCCCGGCGACGTCGCGATCGCGATCGACAAGCTGCGCGCGAGCGCGACCGCCGCGGCCGACCAGGTCACCGCGCTGCGCGGCCAGCTCGCCCAGGCGATCGCGAACCAGCTGCCCGGCGACGGCGCGGTGATCGCGACAGTCCCCGGCGATGCCGACCTCGTTCGCGGAGTCGCGGCGAAGCTCGCCGCAGCCGGACGCGACGCGTTGCTCTATTCGCCGGAAGCCGTCGTCTTGCAACGCGCAGCTGGCTCGCTGCTCGATTGCGGCGCGCTCTGGAAGCAACTCGCGACGCTCACCGGAGGCCGCGGCGGTGGGCGCGCTGATCGCGCCGAGGGTCGACTCGCCGGCACCGTCGACGATTGGCCGGCGCTGGTCGCGCGAGCGCGTACCTAAGTCGGCGGTCGCAAGTTCAAGTCGAACGTGATCGTGCCGTCGTTGCCGGGCGGAAACCTGATCGCCATGTAGACCTTGCGCACGCACGCGCCGAGCGCGCCTGCGTCGAGCGCCGGCGGCATCAGCTTGACGTCGGTAGGAACGCCGGCCTTGGTCTCGGCGATCGAGATCGTCGCGGTGCCGTTCGGGAGCCCATTGGGGCCGCCGTTGGCGTTCACGCAATCGGTCGCGCCCTGCAGTCCGCTCGCCAGCGCCTCCTTGACTGTCTTCGGGCGATGCGGCGGCGGTGGCGTCGGATGCGGGTTGTGCGGAATCTTGTCGTCGGGAGGCGTCGCGCTACCGGCGTGAGACGCATCGCTACCGTCGGCGAGGTTCACCCCACCGCTGCCGCTGCCATCCTGCGCAGGGTTGTCCTTCTCGATCGGCCGGGGATCCGGCCCCTGGCGAATGAGCACCGGGCCCATCTGTGGCGGTTGTTGCTGCATCTGTCGCCACACGAGGAACAGCGCGCCACCCGCGATCAACACCATCGCCGCCGCGAGCAGCGGCCACACGAGGCTGCGCCGCGGCACGACCATGATCGGCTGCGAATTCGTAGCGGGCTG
>CAZDGY010000033.1:0-17389 GCA_964504685.1 uncultured Kofleriaceae bacterium
AGCTCGAGGTTGACGAGCAGCGATACCACCGGCTGCTTGAGATCATGAACGAGCATGCCGGAGATCGTGCCGAGGGTAACCAATCGCTCGGTATCGAGCAGCCGGCGTTGCAATGCCTCTGAATCGCGGCTGAACGTCCATGCACCGATCGCCCAGCGCAGGATCTGGACGACCTCGGTCCGCTCCCACGGCTTGACGATGTATCGCGCGACGAGACCCTCGTTGATCGCGCGTAGGATCGGCTCGACATCCGAGTACGCAGTCATCACCATTCGGATGGTGCGTGGGTACTTCTCCTTGACGACGCGGAGCAGCTGCTCGCCGGACATCGTCGGCATCCGCATGTCGGTAACAACGACGGCGACATCGTAGCTGTCGAGAGCCTTGAACACCTCTTCGGGAGTCGCGCAGGTCAATACGTTGAACACCGAACCGATTGACAGCTCGAACACCGTGCGATTCGCCTCCTCGTCATCGACATAGACGACGAGCGGAGCTTCGGCTTCGGTGGTCGGAGTCATGCTAGCGCTCCTGAAGCATACCTTGGTGATAGTGGTTCGTGGAGCTGTCGGTCCACTGTGCGTGGTAGTCCACCACCGCAGCTATCCTACCCGCGCGAGACGATCTTAATTTGTCGGTTTGGGTGCGAGCGCACCCGGCAACTCGACAACAAACACCGTTCCCACTCCCCGCGGTCGGATCTCTAGCACGCCGCCATGGCGATGCATGATCTCACGCGCGACAGATAGTCCCAATCCGGTGCCCTTGCCCGGCGGCTTCGTCGTGAAGAACGGCTCGAACACGCGCTCGCGGAGCTCCGGCGGCACCCCTGGGCCACTGTCGCCCACTTCGATCGTCGTCCTGTCGCCCACGGCTTCACTCCGAATCTCGACCCACCCGCCGGGGCCGGCGGCGTGCCCTGCGTTCTCGACCAGGTTCGTGAGAACTTGGACGAGCAGCGACGGTGAACAACTGACCTCGCCGTCGGGCAACGCCACGCGCACATCGATCCCTTCGAGCGCCGTCCTCGCGAGCGTCGTCGCGCGCTGGACCAGCGGCTCGAGCGACGACGGCTTGCACACGATGCCTTTGCGATCGCCTCGGATGTCGAGGAGCTGGCGAGACAGTGTCCCAACTTGCTCCGCGCACGCTTTCATCACGTTGAGCAAGCGGCCGACCGGCGCACCCGGCTTGGTCATTTCCGCCGGCAGGATATCGTAGAGGGGACCGATCGCGTTCACCACGCCGTTCGCCGGGTTGCGCAATTCGTGTGCGAGGCCGGACGTCAGCATCGCCATCGCCGAGAGCTGCTCGGCGCGATGCATGCGCACCGCGAGCTCGCGCATGCGGAACTGCGCGCGTACCCGAGCCTTGAGCTCGCGCGGATCGAACGGCTTCGTCACGAAGTCGGTCGCGCCGGCGTCCAGACCTCCTAAGCGCGTGCTCATGTCGGCGACCGCTGAAACGATGATCACCGGCGACAATCGATCCGCGGTTAGCTCTCGGAACTTGCCTGCGAGCTCGACGCCGTCCATGCGCGGCATGTTGACGTCGGTGATCAGCAGCTCGGGACGGACCGATTCCACGAGGCCGAGCGCATCGAGACCGTCGAGCGCGATCACGACGCTGTATTCGTCGGACAGAATGCGAGCAACCATCTCGGCGAGATGTGGCTCGTCCTCGGCCAACAGGATCGTGCCGTGCGAGCGTCCCGGTGGATCGAAGCGATCGCCGGACTTGAAGCGCGCGACACTCGGGGTCGCGGCCGAGATCACGTTGCCGCTGGCAACCGGCGCATTGCCGAGCTTGATCGGCAGCACGACCCGCATCTCCGTACCGCCGTCCACGCGCGGATACGCCCCGACCTCGCCGTCGTGAGCCGCGACGAGCTGCTTGAGCAACGAAAGGCCGATTCCGGTTCCTTTCGAGCGACGGTGCGCGTCTTCGGCGCGCTCGAACCGGCCGAACAAACGGCGGGCGAGATCCGGATCGATGCCCGGCCCGGTGTCGAACACCGACAAGCGGACACCGTTGTCGACCGTCGCGAGCTCGACCTCGATCTTCCCACCGCGCGGCGTGTATTTGACCGCGTTCGAGATCAGGTTGCTGACGACGCGCTCGATCGCGACCGGATCAACCGTCGCTAGCACCTTCGGCTCGATGCGGGTGACGAGCTCGAGCCCGCCCGCTTCGGCCGCGTAGAGCCACGCCGATGTCGCCTGCGCGACGAGCGTCTCGAGATCCACGGTCTCGGGGTGAAGCCGAAGCTTTCCTTCTTGTCCCGCGGCGAGCAACAACAGATCGTCGACGAGGCGGACGACCTTTCGCGCCGCATCGCTGACCGCCCCGAGCGCGCCGCGTGCGCGATCGTCGAGAGCGTCTCCCGCTCGATGCTCGATGTCTCCGGCGGCGAGCAGCACGAGCGAGAGCGGCGTTCTGATCTCGTGCGAGATGTTTGCGAAGAATTTTTCGCGTGCACTCTGAGCATCGCGCAGCTGGACGACGGTGTCGGACAACTGATCGCGAGCGACGGATAGCTCGGAGGTACGAACTTCGACCAGGCGTTCTAGATCGGTCTTGTAAGCGTCGAGCTCGCGTTGCGTCTGCTCGAGCACCACGAACCGCTCCTGCAGCTCTTCGTTCGTGCGCTTTAGTTCTCGCGCCGCCGCCTTCGCGGTGAACGGCATCGCGAGCCAGCGAAACAGCGACGCTGCGGTGCCGCGCCGGTTCTTGTAGGTCACGCGGAACTCGCCGACGTGGCCGACGATCGACAGGTCGACATCGGCATAACCGGCGCCGACGAGCCGTGGCATGCCGATAAAGGCGCCTCGGGTCATCCAGAAAAACTCGTCCGAGACCTCGCACGGCTCTTGGATCTCGAGCCGGATGATCGTGGAGTTGCTACCCGCATGCTCGTAACTCGGGCGCACACAGTCGGAGAACAACTGCGCGCCGCCGCCAACCGTCCGCTTGCAGATCCAGTCGAACAGATCGCGCGCGTTGAACAACAAGCGCCCGAGCACGCCGACGTACGAGAAGAACGGCGAGCGCATGAACGACACGCCGAAATCGCAGAGCTCGTCCAGCGACCACACCTCGCGAGAGTTGCGGAGTACGCCAGCGAACATCGACCAGTCGACGTGGTTCTTCGGATTGCGAAGGAAGCCGATGTCGACGTCGAGGCCGCGCGTCAGCAGCTCATCTGGAACGCGCTGCTTCTTCGCGATCTTGAGGACCGTGCCTAACGCCTTGCACGAGACCTTCTGAACCGTGGCACTACTCGCCGGAACGATAGCTAACGCCGCGGTCATACGCCGTTAGGTTACCCGCGATTCGCTCGATGATCCGCTTCGCGTTAATGGCTTCGGTGTCGTAGTCGTCCGGCGAGGCTTTGCCATGGTCTCGTTCACCGATCTTCGGCCAAGCGCTGATTCGGTGAAGGATGACACCGGTGGCGTTCGGGGCAGCGAACGCATAGGAAGCAGGAATGATGACCATAGGTGTGCGCACGACCACCCCAGCCTTCACGTAGTGCGTGTCGTGCTCGATGACCTGATATGCCCCGAGGTCGTGTCGCGTGACGGTCACTTCGACCGGATGATCGTACGCGTCGCGGCAGAACTCGCCATCAGCGCGGAGCATGTAGCCCCACTCCGTCAGCTTCGAACGATCGGAGAGATAGCCGGCCACGGTGTCGAGCGGCGCATCCACGTAGATCGTGTGCGACGCGAGCTCGAGTGCACCGGCGATCGGACGGTCATGACCTTGTCGGCGCTCGAGTTGCGCTTTGAGCGAGCGTGCTTCCGAGCGGTGCACGATCGGCAGCCCCTGCGCGATCATCGGCGTACGGCGTGCCGGGTCGACGAAGCTGATCCAATGGTAGTAGGTGCCGGTTTCTTTCGAGTCGCCGGCGAAGTAGCTCGGCGAGAACAGCATCATCGGATAGACGTGGAAGTACTTGCCGAGCTCGGGCCCGCAGTGCCACTCCACGATCTTGATCGCGCCGACCTCACGCTCTTTGACGTGATAGTAGAGCCCGTTCTGATAGCCCGACGCCGTGCCGAGCCACGTGTGCTCGTCGACCTGTTTCTGCATCCGGCTGAACAGCGTGTACTCGTCGAGGCTCTTGCCATCAGTTAGGTACTGCGTTGCGGCCGTCACCGGTGAATCGATGTAGATCGACGTCGCGTACGTGTTTTGTTCCATGGCTAGTTAGCCTCTCGTTGGAGCTGCCGCTGCGGCAGCGTTTCGGGTTTCGCAACCATCGGAATCTTGGGCGCATCCGCGACCATCGTCGCGACGCGGTCCTGCTTGACCATCGCGATGTCCTGATCGATGTGAACGTCGAAGATCACCGGTCCGGTCACCTGCCGCATCACCCAATTCGCCGCGCGAAACTGCGAGACGTCGGTGATCTTCATCGTCTGTGCGCCGAGCCCGCGCGCGACCGAGCATACGTCGAGGGGTGCGGTCGGATAGCTCGGCCGCCGGCCGTACACGGTCTCGTGCCCGCGCTCGACCATGCCGAGGCGTGCGTCGTTGAACACGAACACGCGGATCGGCAGGTGCTCTTGCACCGCGGTCGCGATCTCG
The DNA here is from genome assembly GCA_964504685.1 of uncultured Kofleriaceae bacterium. Lineage (GTDB taxonomy): Bacteria > Myxococcota_A > Polyangia > Haliangiales > Haliangiaceae > JABFXX01. The sequence goes on from CAZDGY010000033.1 coordinate 4,594, forward strand.
AACGCGTTCATCGCGAAGCAGCCGTCGCCGCAGATCGCCGTGACCGTGCGCGTCGGGTGAGCGAGCTGTGCGCCGATGGCGGCGCCGATCGATTGGCCCATCGAGCCCAGACCGGTCATCACGATGAACGAGTCGGGCTGCACGATCTCGAGGTACTGCACGGCGAATAGGAAGTGCTCGCCCGAATCCACGGTGTAGATCGTGTCGGCCGGCATGAGCTTCTGGATGTTGGAGATCGCGTCGTGCGGCGCGATCTTGTCGGCGCGCTGCGACGTCGGCAACACGTGGCGGTCGACGCCGTAGGTGCCGGGCCTCGGAACGCTGCCGTCGAGCCGATCGGCGAGCCCACCGAGCAGCTCGGCCGCGGAGGCGACGACCGCGTGGGTCGGCGAGTAGCTCTTGCCGATCTGACGGGCGTCGATATCGATGTGAACGAGCGCGCGCGTGCCTTGCAGCTGTGGCGCGAAGCCGTCGGTCGACATATCGCCGAGGCTCGTGCCGATCGCGATGACGACATCGACGTCGCTATCGAGGTACTTCCGGGCCGAGGGATGCCCTCCGAGTCCGAGCACGCCGAGCGCGAGCGGATGGTTTTCGGGGAACACGCCCTTTGCTTTCGGCGTGGTCGCGACCGGGCAGCCGAAGCGCTCGGCCACGGTACGCAGTCGCGCCGGCGCGCCGTCTGCGCGCACGCCGCTGCCCGCGAGGATCAGTGGACGCTTCGCGCCGCGAACCAGCTCGATCAGCTCTTCGAGAATCTCCGGGGCGACGTGCTCGCCGAACGTGACGGACCCGCCGACGCGCGGCATCGAGGTCTGCGCGGTCGTCACGTCGATCGGCAACGTCAGCATCACCGGGCCTTTGCGGCCCGAGCACGCGGTCGCGATCGCACGACGCAGTAGGTGCGGCAACGCGCTAGGCCGCGGCACTTCGGCCGACAGCTTCGTCACGTGGCGCGCCATCTCGACGAGCTGGAGCCCGTGCGAGGAGCCGTCTTGCAACACACCCTTGCCATGGGCCGGGCGAGCGACCTCGCCGACGAGCAACAACACCGGCAAGCCGTCGCACCACGCGGAGGCGAGGCCGGTCATCGCGTTGAGCGCACCCGGGCCGGACGTCACGGCGACAACGCCGAGCTTGCCGGTCGCCCGCGCGTACGCGGCAGCCGCGAACATCGCACCGCTCTCGTGCCGCGTCGTGACGACACGGATGTTCGTGTCCATCAGCGCGTCGTGGATCGGCGAGATCGCGCCACCCGGTAGCCCGAACACGACCTCGACGCCTGCGTCGACAAGCATGTTGACGACCAGGTTCACACCGCGAATCGTCGCGGGCTTTGCTGGCGCTACTTCGTCGAACTCGCCGGTCTGCTCGACTTCAAACTCGCTCGGCGCGGCTTGGGTAGCGACCGATGCGACTAGCGCTTTGACGTCGAACGGCTTCGAGACCACGCAACGCGCCCCAGCGGCACGGGCGACCTCTTCGAGGTCCGGCGCTACGACCGCGGTCGCGAGCACGATGTCGATATCCCGCGTCTCTGGATTCGCCTTGATCCGACGGCACGCTTCGATGCCATCGAGGCCAGGCATGAAGACGTCCATCACGATCAGGTCGGGCTTCGCGAGACCGACCTGCAGCATCGCGTCGACGCCGTTGTCCGCAAACCGGACATCTACCTGCTGCACGCCTCGCAGCACCCGCTCGACCGCCCGAAGTTGTCTTGCGTCGTCATCGACGACGAGTAGACGGGTATTTCCAACCGTGAGCATCGCGGCGCCTTATACTCCGAACGAGGTTGGCGGCGCGCTACTACTTGGTGAGCCGGCGAACGGCGCGTCGCAGCTCGCCTACATCGAACGGCTTCTCGAAATATATAGGGCCGAGATTCGCCAGGGCCCGGGCGGCCGCTGGGTCGCCCCCGGTCACGAAAATGAACCGGGAAACGTGATGGGGGGACCGGGCTTCCAGCGCCTGGACGAGCTCGATCCCACTCATTCCAGGCATCTGGACGTCGCAGACGATCGCCGCGTATTGCTCCCCTGCAACGAACCGTTGCAACGCTGGGACGGCCGAATGCTCGACGACGACGTCGTAGTCCCGGGACAGCAGCCGGCGAAGCGAAGTCGCCACGATCACGTCATCGTCGACGATCAGCACCCGGGCCCGCACGCCGAGCTGGGTCGGGCCGGAATCTGGCTGGTCGGAACGGCCCGGGGGGCTCGGCGAGTCCTCGGTCGGCCACGTGATTCGGACCAGGTGGCCGGCGTCGAGCTCGAACGTGATGGTGCCGCCGATCGAGCGTACGATCTCGCGACACAGCGCCAGCTCGACGCCGAGCGCACCTGTCGGATCCACGACCGGGCTGACATTCGGGCCGGTCGCGTGAAGCTCGACCAGCGCCCAGCCAGCGGTGTCGACGCGCGTCGCGATCGCGAGTTGGCTGAGCTCGGGAACGCCCGGCTTGAACGCGCGCGAGATGTAGACCAGCAGCTTGACGAACAGGGTCGCGATTCGACCTTCGTTCGCGGTGAGCTCGGGTAACGGTGCGAAGTGCGTCACGAGTCGTGCGCGATCGAACAGCTGGAAGTCGATCAGATCGATCGTGTCGCGCAACACACGCACGATGTTCACTCGCGTCACCACATCGGATGCGCGGGCAAACGCTCCGAGCGCGCGCACGACGCGCTTGATCCGTTCCACGCCCGACCGCGCGTCGCGCATCATCGCGGAGACTTCGCTCGCGTCGAGCATCGTGCCCGACCCACTGAGGCCATCGAGCATTTCGAGGTTCGCGGCGAGAAACGCGAGCGGGTTGTTGATGCCGTGGACGACGCCCGACGCGACGTGCGACAGCGACGACATCCGCTCCGCGAGTGCCAAGTTCGCCGCGCGTTCGTTGCGCGCGCTCAGATCGCGCGCGATCGTGACCATGCCGACGCTCGCCCCGCTGTCGTCACGCAGCGGCACCGACGCGAGCTCGACGTCGACGATCGCGCCGTCCTTGTTGAGCCACCGCGTTTCGAGCGGACCGTAGTGCGAGCCGCGTGCGACTCGCTCGCGTCGAATTCGATCCTCGCCGCGGTCGGGCGCAGGGACGATCAGCTCGCTCGAACGGCCGACCATCTCGTCACCGGTGTAACCGATGAGATGCTCTGCGCCGCGGCTCCACCGCGTGATCGTGCCTTCAAGCGTCTCGTAGACAATGGCGTCCGGCGAGGCCTCTTCGAGCGCGAGCAAACGGTGGTCGACGAGTGGGGACGTATCGCTCGACATGGTGCGGCGTGCACAACACCTAATAGAACTTCTACTCTGGTCGCGATGCTCGGCGCAATGCTGAGTCTTCATCACGGGGCGCTGAGGCGATCGCTCCCGCGTCGGCGTGTAGGTGGACCTGGGATCAGAGACGTTCTGACCCAGTCACGATGTCTTGTGCCGGAGCCAACGATGCAGCGTCGACGGGTCGATCCCTAGCTGTTGCGCCGCCTTCGTCTTGTTGTGAGCGCAGCGCTCGAGCACCCATGCGACGTACTCCGCCTCGACTTCGCGCAGCGTCGCCTGGCGCTCGCGCGGTAGCTCGTAGCGTTCCGCGGGATGTTCTCCGACGACGTACGGTGCAAAGCGCGCGACATCAGCGGCTGACAGCTCCCGGCAGCGACCGAACACGGTAAGCCGCTCGATCAGATTCTCGAGCTCTCGCACGTTCCCCGGCCAGGCGTAGCGGGCGAGTAACGCGATGACATCGGGCGCGAAGCGTTCGACCGTTGCGTGCGGGTTGCGCATCCGGGCTCGACCGAAGAAGTGCGCGACGAGCGCAGGGATGTCCTCAGGATGCGCTCGTAGCGGCGGCACCGCGATCGGCACGACTTCGAGGCGGTAGAACAGATCCGCTCGGAATTGCCCGGTGCGGATGCGCGCTTCGAGATCGCGATTCGTCGCGGCGATCACGCGCACATCGACGCGGCGAGACAGATCGGCTCCGACCGCGCGCACCTCACCGTCCTGAAGGACGCGCAGCAACTTGGCCTGCAGCGCCGAAGGCATGTCGCCGAGCTCGTCGAGAAACAGCGTACCGCCGCTCGCCTCGGCGAACAGCCCGCCGCGACCACCGACCGCGCCGGTGAACGCGCCGCGTTCGTGGCCGAACAACTCGCTCTCGACGAGCGCTTCGGGCATGGCGGTGCAATTGATCGCGACGAACGGTCGCGCTCGGCGTGGGCTCGCATCGTGGATCGCGCGCGCGACGAGCTCTTTGCCGGTGCCGCTCTCGCCGCGAATCAACACCGCCGCGGGTGACGGTGCGACGCATTCGATCAGTCGAAGCAACTCCGCCATCGCATCGCTCGTGCCGACGAGTCGCGGTGTTGTGGTTGGAGAAATGGCGAAGAGATACTCGGAGGCGGAACGCATGGTGCACCTGCTCGGCGTACGGCAAGCGAATGTCGACCGGGGTGCGGCGACGTCGCGGTTTGATTGATCCAACCGCACTGCCATTCGGCAGTGCTGCCGGCCGGGCGCATGTCCCGGCCAGCGGGTCGGTTGGTTGCGAACGATCAGCCGACCGGCGGACCACGAGACGAACGGACAAACGCGCCGCAATCCTCGACCGTGATCGCCCGCCGGGCGAGCTCCACGCGTGACGCGCGACGAGTGAAGTCTGGCGCAGCCGATACCGATGCGGTGACGAACGGCGCCAGCCGGGCCGACGCGTGTGCGCGATGGACCGCGTGGAGGTGCGGCGACGACGGACCGTGGAGCTGCTGGACGTGTTCGACGCGATCGACCATCGGACGCCCGGTCCCGGCTGCCACGAGGCAGCACGCGATCACGAAGGCCCAAACCGATCGCATCGATCTATTCGTAGCACGCGACGACGTTGTGCGCGTGCACGATGCGTCGGTGGGTCTTGCATTTTGCAAGACCTCGCAGCGATGCCCGCGATTCACCTGCGCCTGATCGCTGGCGTGGAGCGTGCACCGCGTCTCGACATGCAACATCACGTCGATCCGGATCAGGCGTTTGACGACGAGCCGACTCAGCCGATCGAGCGGCTGCCGGCGCGGGTGTTGGTCGCCGAGGATGATCCCGCACTGCGCGCGCTCATGGTGTCTCGCCTGCGCGCCGATGGCTGCGAGGTGATCGAAGCGCACTCGGGCGACCAAGCGCTCGATGCGTTGACCGACGCAGCGATCGACGCGGACCATCGCCCGCTGTCGCTTGTCGTGCTGGACAATCGCATGCCCGGGCTCACCGGCATTGAGATCTCGTACCTCGTGCGCGCATGGGGGATGAAGATGCCGGTCCTGCTCGTCACCGCGTATCCCGACCCGCAGATGTTCGATGAAGCGGATCGGTTGAACGTGCGAGTGCTCGCGAAGCCGTTCGGGTTCAACCAATTGAGCCGGATCGCGGCGGCAGCGATCGAACGCCGTCCGTCGTGAGCGTGCTCGCCCGTCGGCCGATCATCAGCTCGGTCGTGCTGATCGCGATCGTCGCGATCGTCGACTACGTGACCGACGTCGAGATGACGTTTGTCGAACTGACGTATTTGCTGCCGATCACGCTCGCGACCTGGCATGCCGGCCGCGTCGCTGGCATCGGCCTCGCGGTGCTCGCCGCGTTCAGCACGACCGCGATCTTCGTCCATGAATCGACCGCGGCGTCGGCGTCGAGCGTCACGCTCAATGCGATCGGTGCGCTCGGCATGTTCGGCGCGATGGTCTGGATCCTCGACGCGTTGCGCGGTCATGTCGAACGCGAACGAGCTCAGCGCCGGCTCGCGGTCGAGCAGTTACGGCACTCGGAGCGACTCAACGTCATCGGCGTGCTCGCCGCGGGAGTCGCACACGAGCTCGGCACGCCGCTCAACGTGATCTCGGGCGCGGCCGAGATGCTCGAGGAGCTCGAGCCCGATCGGGCCGACGCCCACCGTGCCGCCCGGATGATCCTGACGCAGACCGACCGGATCACCTCGATCATTCGCCACCTGCTCGACTTCGGCCGGCGCGGCAACGCCAGCTCGAAGCAACTGATCGATCCCGAGTGTGCAGCGGCGTCGGCCGTAGAGCTGCTAACGCCGACCGCTCAGAAGGCCGGCACGACGATCAAGTTCACGGCGAGCGCGCTGCACGGCCGGGTTCGCGCGGACCTCGCCGAGATCGAACAAGTCGTGTCGAACCTGATCCTCAACGGCATTCAGGCGATGCCGCGCGGTGGCACGCTCGAGGTCGCGACCGCGATCGAGGGCGGGTTTGCGGCGATCTCGGTCGTCGATGCCGGAACCGGAATCCGCGAAGCGGACCTGCCGTTCATCTTCGATCCGTTCTTCACGACGAAAGGGGTCGGCCAAGGGACTGGCCTCGGACTGTCGGTCAGCTACGGCATCATCGGCGATTGCGGCGGAACGATCGATGTCGCGAGCGCGCTCGGTGCGGGCACGAAGTTCGTGGTGCGCCTCCCGCTCGCTCAGCGGTAGCCGGTGCGGCGACAGACCACGACCGTGATGTCGTCCTGTTGTTCGTGCATCCACGCGCGCGTCTTCGCGATGATGTGATCGCGGATCATCTCGGGCGACTCGTCGATGACCTCTTTGATCATCGCATCGAGCCGATCGAGCTCGAGTTGCGTGCCGTTGACGTCGCGCGCTTCGGTGACCCCGTCGGTGTAGAGGATGAGGACGTCGCCGATCTCGAGGTTGACCGTCGTATCGATCGTGACGTTCCGGATCCCGCGCTTCGCGCCGAGCCAGACGCCGGGCGTGCGAACGCGCTCCATCTCGCGGGTCTTCGCTCGCCACCACAACACATCTTCGTGCGCACCGGCGAACACGACGCGGCCGTCAGCGCCGAGGCGAAATAGCGTGAACGTGACGTGATCGCGAGTGCCGAGCCGCCGGCGGATGTTGTCGTACAGCACTTCGTTCAGCGCATCGACCATCTCGCGTGGCGAACCAAACGGGCGCGTCTTGACGATCGCGGCCATCGCGCTTTGCACCATCAACATCACGAGCCCGGCGTTGAGCCCGTGGCCCGAGACGTCGCCGATCGCGAGCCACGCCGCTTCGGGCGTCGGCAGCAGATCGTAGTAATCGCCACCGATATCGGTCGCCGGGATCATCGTCGCGGCGATGCGGTAGCCCTCGAGCTCGAGGTCCTTCGGCAGGATCTGAGTCTGGACGCGCTTCGCGATGACGAGCTCTTCGTCGCGCTTTGCGGTCGTGATCGCTTGTTCGAGCAGCATCTGCTGCGCGTTCTTCGCGTCGGTGATGTCGAACGCGACGCCTTGCAAGAACGTCGGCCGACCGAGCTCGTCGCGGATGACCCGCGCCTCGCCATGAACCCAAACGAAGTGGCCATCGCGCGCCATGAACCGGCACTCCGCGCGAAACGGGCCTCCGGTCTGGCAGCCTCGCGCGAACTCGTCATTCCAGCGCGGCCGATCGTCCGGGTGAAGCCGCCAGTACCAGAGGAACGGATCTTCGAGCCACTCGCGCTGCGAATAGCCGAGCATCTGCTCGATGTGGGGCGAGACATAGACCTCGTTCTTGCCCTCTCCCAGCACCGCCATGAACGTGACCGCGGGAATCTGCTCGACGAGCGTACGGAACCGCTGCTCCGCTTGAACCAGCCGCGCTTCAGCAGCGGCGATCGGATCGAGCGTCTCCTCGATCGCGGATTCGCGAACGTCGCCCCAGGTCATGCGCTCGAGCTCGGGCAAGCCGCCAGGGAACAACGCGTTCGCGATCTGCGAGAGCAGCTCCTCGGCCTCGGCGAGCGCAGCGATCGCTGCGAGATCAGTCTGCATCGCGTCTTCGTCGATCGGCGCTTCCAGGTCGCTAACCTCCATCGTTGACCTCCAGCTGCTGGATCTTGAGCTCGTGTCCGGCGACTTCGAGGATCTCGAGCGCGCATCCGGCGAGCTCGGAGTCTTCGGTCGTCGCTTGCCACGCGAACCGCAGCGCATCGGGTAGCACCGCGGTCAGCTTGCCGACCGCGATGACGATCCGCGTAGGCGTCGCGGTTCCGGCGCGCGCGACCGCGACTTCGGCGATCTCCATCGCGATGCCTAGCTCGTGCATGTCGCCTCCGTCAGCGTCGCGACGAGCTCGCGAACCATCGCGGTTGCGGGCTCGATCGCAGCGGTCACCGCCGCGCTCAGGCCGGGAGCGATGTCGCCGTCGTCGTCGAGGCGTTCCGGCTCGCAGCCGACGACGCGAACGTAGCGCGGCAACTCACCGAGCGAACGCGCGAAGCCCAACACGCGCGCGGGGTCCATCGAGTGCGTTTCGAGGCTCGTCGCGGCTGGATCGTGGTCGGGCTCGAGCATGTACAACGTGCCCGGTGCACCGCCGCGCGCGACCGCATCGACGAGGATCGCTGCATCGATGCCGCTGGTCAGCGCCAACGCGAGGTCCATGCCGCGGATCCCGAAGTCGCCGATCTCGACGCCGTTCGGCCAGCTGCCGGTGCCGAGCAGCTCGGCGACCGCGGGCCCGAAGCCATCGTCGCCAAGGAAGATATTGCCGATGCCGGCGATCAGGACCCTCACGCGATCACCTCGAGCTCGTCGGGTGAGAAGAAGAAGCGATGGCCCGGCATGCCGGCGACGCCGAGGTCTGCGCCCGGATCGTCGTCGAGCGTCACCGCGCAGTGGACACGACCGTCGAGATCGCGCTCGACCTTCGCCACGGTCGCTCGCTTGCCGGCGAGCAACACGTCGAACGCGTCGCTCTGTCGCTCGCGAGAATGCGCCGGCCGAAGCACGACGCGCGAGCCTTCGCGCGGCCACACCGTGCGCACGACGCCGTGCAGCTTCGCGGTCGCAGCGATTCCCATCCTCGCGGTCCGCTCGATCAGCGCCGCGATCTTCGGATCGGCCGCGGCGGCTTCGCGTCGTTCGGCGTCGGTCAGCGTCAACACGCGCAGGATGAGCATCTCGTCCATTTCGGTGCCGTCGAAGAAATCGCCCGGGCTCTCCGGCGCGATCTCCGGCTGGTCCGAAAGGATGATCGGCGACGCCAGCACGGCAGCGCCGACGAGCACGGGATACAGCCCGGTCGAGCGACACGCTGCGGTCGCGGCGATCGCGTGCTCGGGTGGATCGATCGCAGAGTACAGCGTGCCACCTTCGAGCTCGACGACGACGTGAGTCGACGCGGGCACGACGTCCATCACGCTCTCGCGATCGGGCGCGTGTACGAGCTCGGTGACATTGTGGATCTCGACGGAGAGCCGGACGAGCCCGTCGCCGGCGTCGACCGCGCTGGTCTCGACGACGAGCGAGACGCCGTCGCGCTCGACACTCAGCGATGTCGCAGCTGCATCAAGCCCGCGCGCTGGGAGCTCGATCGTCTGCTCGTATCCGCCGCCGCCGGCCTCGAGCCGGAGGTAGCGCACTACGATCGCAACGCGTGCCTCGATGCCGCCGGACGCGACGAGCTCGACGCGCAAGAAGCTCGGCTCGCCCGTGCGTTCCGCCCACGCGCGCGGATAGATCGCACCGAATGCGAACCTCCGCTGATTCTTCAGCGCGCTCGGCCGATATGGATAGAGCGCGTAACCCTCGTACAGCATTGCGCGCGCGATCTGTTCGAGTTGACTCGTCAAGCCCGCAGCTCCGACCGGTTCGCGAGCTCGGCGAACATCCGTGCAACCGCCGCTGGGACTTCGGGGCCGCCCGCCATGCCGACCCACGCGGCGCGCAGCTCGCTGACCATGCGGAACACGACGTCGATCCCGCAACGCCACACTCCGCCGCCGGGCAGCGTCGACCACACGAGCGCCTCGACTTCGACGGCGAGACCCGCCGCTTCTGGAATCGCAGCGAGCACCGCGGCATCAACCTCGGATTCGACGAGCCCGACCGGGCCGGGATACGCGACGACCGCGCCGGCTTCGCGGCGGATCAGCGCTGCGATCCCGACTGGTACTCCTAGAGCTTCGACCCACTGCGCCGCGTCGCCGAGCCGCTCGAACCGACGTGGAACTCGACGATACGGCGAAGTCTCCGACGACGGCACGATCACCGCGCACGCCTCGCAGGCGCACCGCACCGCGCGAGCTCGTGCTTCGTAGAGGTGCTCGTGGTCTGCCGCGATCGGCTCGGCACAGAGATCGCACCGCTCGCGCTCGTCGTGCGCCGCGCGCGTCGCTTGGAACAGCCGTTTCACGGCACTGCCCTGCCCGTTCGCGTCAGCTGCTCGACCGGGATAAACGCGCCATCGCGCAACGGCACCGCGTCTTTTGAACCGCGCTGCCCTTCGGCAGCGCTGCCGGACGGGGACAAGCCCCGACCGTCGAGCTCGACCGCGATCGCGACGGCATCGGGAGCGCGAGCGATGACGATCGCTTCGACCATCGCGCGCAGCTTGTCGCGATCTGCCACGCCACCGCGCTCGGCGCGCAGGGTCACCGCGACGCCTTCGCCGATCGCCGCGACACTCGCGACCGTCGCCCCCAGCGAGGACAGCTCGACCGTCGCGTCGGCGAGCGCTCGCTCGGCGCGGACGACGATCGGATCGGGATGCAACCCGCACAGCACGAGCAAGTTGCCGACGAGCGGATCGTCGGCGAGCGCGCGCTGCTGCACCGGATCGGCGACCGCGAGCACCTTCTCCATACCGCCGCCGACCAGCTCGATCATCGCCGCTGCGAGCTGCTTCGCAATGCCGCGCGCGCGTGGATCGGGCAACCGTTCCGCTTCGCCGAGCAAGCGTTCGATCTTCTCTGCCGCGCTCATTGCACCCTCGCGCCGAAGGTCGGCGAGTGCCGCACTTCGATGACTCGACCACCGACGTACATGTGCACACCACATGGCAAGCACGGATCGAAGCTGCGCACGGTCCGCATGATGTCGATGCCTTTGAAGTTCTCTTGCGAGCTCTCTTCGAAGATCGGCGTGTTCTGCACCGCGTCCTCGTAGGGACCGGGCACGCCGTTCGAGTCGCGCGGGCTCGCGTTCCACGGCGTCGGCGGATACGGATGGTAGTTCGCGATCTTGCCGCCCTTGATCACGACGTGATGCGACAGCACACCGCGCACCGCTTCGTGAAACCCGCAGCCGATCGCTTCGTCCGGCACCTTGAACGGCACCGACGTCTCGGTGCGACCGGCGTGGATCTCCGCGGTCGCGCGCTCGACGAAATACAGCGCCATCGCCGCCGCATACGCTTGAAAATAAGTGCGCGCCCGATCGCGCTCGATCGTGTTCGAGTAGCGCGGCGTCTTCCACACGAGCTTGGTCTCGGGCGACGTGCCGCTGCGCGGCAAATTGATCTCGACGCTCGAACCGGTCGCCTTGACGTAACCGACGTCGACCTTGTTCGCGAGCGCGGTCGTCCACAGCCGCGCGAGTGCACCGCCGCCGGTATCGAGCGGCAGCAGCTCGCCGTTCTTCGGGTTCTTCCAGCGCGGCGACATCACCCAGGTGTACTTGCCGGAGAAGTCGCGCTTCTGCGGCTTCGGCGTGGTCGTCTGGTTCCACGGATGACGCGGATCGACCGGGTTGCCGAGCGGATCCTTGGTGACGAACGACTCGCCCGGCACCCAATCCTCATAGAACGAGCTACCGAGCAGGATCCGGATGCCGAGGTTGATGTCGACCAGGTTCGTCGTGACGAGCTCGTTGTCGACGACGACGCCCGGCGTGACGTACATGTCACGGCCCCACGCGCCCATCGTCTCGTACTTGAAATCGCAGGTCTCGGGGTTCTGGAACGAGCCCCAGCACCCGAGCAGGATGCGGCGCTTGCCGACTTGGTCGTAACCGGGCAGCGCGTCGAGAAAGAAATCGAACAGATCGTCGTGCAGCGGCACGACCCGCTTCATGAACTCGCAGTACTTCACGAGTCGCACGAGGTACTCGGTGAAGATGTGCAGCGACGGTGCGGTGCCGACGCCGCCGGGATAGATCGTCGATGGATGGACGTGGCGGCCTTCCATCAAGCAGAACATCTCGCGCGTGTAGCGGCTCGTGTGCAGCGCCTCGCGATACAGCTCGCCGATGAACGGGTTGAGCGCGCGCATGATGTCCGCGATCGTGCGGTAGCCGTGCTTGTCCGAGTGCGGCGCGAGCGTGGTCTCCGCCTTCGCGAGCAGCGACGGGTTCGTCTCCTTGACCATCTGCTCGCAGAAGTCCACGCCGACCAGATTGTCCTGAAACAGGTTGTGATCGAACATGTACTCGGCCGCTTCGCCGAGGTTGATGATCCATTCCGCGAGGTGGGGCGGCTTGATCCCGAACGCCATGTTCTGGGCGTAGACCGCGCACGTCGCGTGGTTGTCGCCGCAGATGCCGCAGATCCGGCTCGTGATGAAGTGGGCGTCGCGCGGGTCCTTTCCCTGCATGAAGATCGAGTAGCCGCGGAAGATCGAGGAGGTGGAGAAGCACTCGGCGACGCGGCGCTTCTCGAAATCGATCTTGGTGTAGATGCCCAGGCTGCCGACGATGCGGGTGATCGGGTCCCAGGACATCTCGACGAGCTTGCCGCTGTCGGTGGATTGGCCGGTCACGGGCTTGGAAATCGTGGACATATGCGGCTCCTGCTCGGTCGGTGCGGTGAGTTGTGGGGATTAATGGCCGTAAAACTTCGGGCGATAACCGGTGGTGAGTTCGGCCCGGGTGTGCCGCCACTTGGGCTCGCGGTTGACCGTCTTGTTGGTGATGGCGCGCAAGGCGCGGATGGCCTTGCCGTAGATGCTTGAGGCGGCGGTGGAGAGCGTGGCGCCGGGCGGCTCGTCCATGAAGGGCATGAACTTGTCGGGGAAGCCCGGCATGGTGCAGCCGATGCAGATGCCGCCGA